>NZ_JACHVB010000063.1 GCF_014230085.1 Ruficoccus amylovorans
ATTTAGAGCGTTTCAAATAAAACTGTAGCTATTTTCTCTGGGATCTGGTAGTGGGTAGTGATGAAAACGCTATCGTTGGATTTGAGACGGCGGCTCGTGGAGAGCTACGATGAAGGCAAGTGCACGCAGGCCGAGGTGGCTCAGCGTTTCCGGGTGTCGTTGGGGATGGTGAAGAAGCTGATCCAGCAACGGCGCCGGACTGGCCTGATCGAAGCCCGGCATCGGTTTTCGGGCCGCAAGGCACGCTTATTGCCTGATCATGGGCCGGAACTGAAGGCATTGGTGGGGCAGCATCCGGACTTGACCTTGGCCGAAATCAAGGAGCGTCTGGACTTAGGCTATACGGTCGGAGCGATCCATTGGGCTCTGGACAAGCTGGGGCTGACATATAAAAAAAGACGCTCCATGCCTCCGAGCAAAACCGCCCCGATATCGCGCAAGCCCGCCGCCGCTGGAAGCGCAGCCAAGGCGGCCTCGACCCGGCGCGGCTCGTGTTCATCGACGAGTCGGCGGCCAAGACCAACCTGACCCGGTTACGGGGTCGCGCCCCTCGGGCGCCAACGTCTGCTCTGCCATGCTCCGCATGGACACTGGCACACCACCACGATGATCTCCTCGGGCGCCTGGACGGCACCACCGCCTGCATGAGTGTTGAGGGCGCGGCTAACACCGAGGTCTTTCAAGCCTATGTGCTCCAGATCCTCGTCCCCTCCCTGCGTCCCGGAGACATCGTCATCATGGACAACTTGCGCGCCCATAAAAACGAGGACACCCTCAATCTGATCCGGCAGGCCAAGGCCCAAGTCCGCTTCCTGCCGGCTTACTCCCCGGACCTCAATCCCATCGAAATGATGTGGAGTAAGCTCAAGGCAATCCTGCGAAAGATCCAGGCACGAAACTATCCCCATTTACTCGACGCCATCGCTAACGCATTGGCGGACGTATCCACCAACGATGTCCGGGGCTGGTTTACCCATTGCGGATACAGTTTTATTTGAAACGCTCTAGACTGCTCTAAAAAGGAGCCGCCTGACCCAGGCGGCTCCTTTTTACCTTGGAGTGGTCGGTTCGGGATTCACGATTTTAAGGCCACGGCCCCAGCGTTTGAGATCGCTGGGGTTAGGCCCGGGTACTTCGATAAATATCCTTTAAAGAAAATGCCCGAGCAGGATGCTCAAGGAATTCCTTACCCTTCGACGGGGCGAAGCCAGAGTTCGGACAGGCAGGTGCTACGCGCGCGATCTTTGACACGCCGGAACTGGATATCAGCGTCTCCATTGGTGATGAGCCGGGCGGGGATGCGCACAGAGATGCGGTCAATGCCCTTGCCACTGGGAATGACGCGATGGAGGATCTCTCCGTTGACGACAACATCGAATTCGTTGGGGCTATTGATCGCGAAGCTGACTCCGCTGGGATTCGGGTGCATGAGAATTAACTCATAATCCGTATTTTTAAGAAGCCCATCGAACTGAAACTCCAGGCCTTCCTGATGAGAGTGGGAATAGGCATACGTGCGTTGAGAGGGACGTGAGTCGTCGGCCCAACTGCCTGTGCCATAATACAGGTTGCCGGACGCAAAATTGAAGTGCGGCGCGTAATCGAGCGTACCGACGTCTTCGTAGAATTCTCCAGGTCCTGTACGGTCGTAGTTGACCACTTCGGATATCCTGTTGCGAATGTCGCTCGAACTCTCGCCCTCGTAGGCGGCGTGACGAAGCTGGGAAGCCAGCCATTTCACTCCAATGCCGTCGTAGTCTTTGATCTTGAGTAAGGCCGCGCAGCGAATACCGCCGTTGCGGTCGGTGAGATCATCGAGTGCGATGGCTTCGTTGCGCAGAGCGAGCAATTCAGGGGTTTCCTCCAGCGCATTCTCCAGCGATTGGATGAGCGGGATAAGGTCTTTAATCGGGCGGTTGGTTGCAAGCTGGCGGTCAAGTTCTGCGATGGCAGAATCGTAGGCGTTTTGCAGGGCCATTTGACGGCGCAAAATATAGAGGTCGATCACTGCGCGCTGAGCGAGCATGGCGTAGCGCCAGTCGTGTGCGAGAACGTCCTCCGGGATCAGATCGCGGGCCTGAGTGACGAGTTCATAGGAGCGCTCGATACCGGCGGCATTCTCAAGCAACGGTTTTTCGTAGTTGATTTCGCCCTGGAAAACGGCGTCGGCCAGGGTTTCAGCGGCGGCTTCTCCGGTGTAGTAAGAGTAGTATTCCAGGGCGATGCTGCGCGCGTCGAGCTTGGGGTCCCAGGCCAGGCGGAGGAGGAGGTATTTATTGAAATCGTCGTAGTTGCCTTCGCTGTAGCCGAGCAGTCCATCGACGCAGGAGATGTCAGCGGTGACTACCCGGTGGTAGGCCACGGGGCGGGCGTTAAAAGTGCGTCGGGGGTAGATCTCGGAGAGAATCGGATCTATGTATGGGATGCCATTCTCCGCGCGTTTCCAGTGGGAGATGTCGATGAGGGATAGTATTTCCTGGCCCGGGTGGAGGTACGAGCGCAGCGACTTGAGGAAGGCACGCTCGGGGAAAGGACCAGGGGCATTTTCCCACTTGGGATTGAGGATGACGTCGCCGTATGTGTTTTGCTCGCTGCCTCCGGGTGCCATACAGTAACCACCGATCCAACTGGGGTTATCGTTTTTGATTTTGGAGAAGAACCATTCATTATCCGCAATCTGAAAGTCCTGGTTGGCGAAGATGGATTTGGTCTCGGGGTGGTAGATATGGAGACGTTCAGAGAGGTCTTTGACGAGGTCGTAAAAGGTGTGCGACCACGGCGCGCAAGCATCACAATCACACCCGGCGACATCGGAAGGAGACCAGATGATGCGGTCGAGCCGCGGCACCTGCGCGAAGTAATCTTCCTTGCCATCAAGGAGGAATTCGCGGGCTTCCGGAACGGAGACGCAGACGTTGGCGTTATGAAGGCCACCGGCGTCATGTGCACGCCACCCGGGCTGCATGTTTTCCCGGCCAATGCCGTTAATGGAATTGCACACGATAAAGCCGACGTCGAGGTCTTGGGCACGCTCCGAGCGCTCGGTCGAGGACGGAATACTGGAGCCCCAGCCGTTAAGAATCTGGTTCGCACCGAGCATGTATTGGAAATCAAGGTAGTTGAGTCCCTCGGAGAAACTCCACGCGCGGGCCTTGGTTTCGCGGGCAGCGCGCGGATCCATCGGTTGCTTTTCCGCTCCCATTGTGGAGCGTATTTGAACAGAGGGGGCGGTGCAAATTTCTCCGGATTTCAGATAGAGTCCATCGTCATTGAACCGGGTCTGTTGCAGAACCCAGCCAAGCCCATAGAGAATCGAACGGCTGCTGACACCTGCGACGATTGCCAATTGCCCTGCGGTGGGGCTGTCAGCGTCGATGCGGGCGTAAAAGCCCTCGGGGCCAGGATCGGTGGCATCGGGGATGGCGACCTGATGATCCGTGAGCCAGCGAGCAAGCTCGGGATCGGAGTCGGGGCGGCCGACATAGATATACACGAGTCCAGGCGTGCCGGGGGAGGAAATGGAGTCGCTTGTTTTGACACTGACGCGAACCGGCAGGTCGCCGATGCGCAGGCGGAATTGAGTCGCAGCCAATTCGACATGGCGAAGGTCCACCGGATCGAATTCCCTGGGGTGAATGATCTCGATCGCGGTAATCGTGCGGGCGGAAGCCTCCTGTGCGCGGCCCGTCAGTGAAGGTACGAGCAGGAGTATTGTCAGGATAATCCAGTGGATCGGGAATACGTTCGAAAGGGAAGTTGGGCGCATTGTGTGGATTTGAAAGGGAGACATGGTAAGGCAGGATTAGTTAGTCGAGGAGGAGGGTTTTGTGCGGACGAGCAGGAGGATAAAAAAACCGGTCGCCAGAACGGCAAGGGTGCCGAAAGTGCTGATGAGAAAGGGATGGGTGGGAGAACGCAGCGCGAGCGGCAGCCATTGAGTCTGAGATAGCGTGAGCCAGACAACGGTGACAATGCCGACACTTACGCTGACGGCACCGGCGAGCCGTGAGCGCACCCGAACAGCCAGGCTGAGGAGGAACAGGCCAAAGAGCCCGCCGGAAACGATACCGCTTATCTTCCACCCCACATCCAGCGTGCTGCCGGCATGGATCATGAGGATGGCGAGCAGGGTGCCAACCACGCCGATCGCGATCGTTGTGAGGCGGATGGTGCGGATGGACTGACGTTCGGTCGCGTCAGGTTTGATGTAGCGTCGGTAGATATCGGAGTAGATGACGGTGGCGGAGGCGTTGAGACTGCTGGAGAGCGTACTCATCGCGGCGGCGAATATAGCTGCGATGACGAGGCCGGTTAGTCCGGTGGGCATCTCGGTGGAGATGAAGTACGGAAAGACCCAGTCCCCTTTCAGGGGGTCAAGCAGCTCGGCGCTAATGCGCTCCGGATGGTGCCGGTAAAAGGCGAACAGGCTGGTCCCAATGAAGAAAAAGACGGCGGAAACCGGAATGTAGATGAGCCCTCCGAGCCAGACGGCCTTGTTGGCTTCCCGGGCTGAGGTGGCTACATGGTAGCGCTGCACATAGTTCTGGTCCACCGAGAAGGCCTGAAGGTTGCCGACCAGGCCGAACACAAAAACGACCCAGAATGTGGATTCGGTAAGTGTGAGTGACAGGCTGCCGAGGCTGAACTTGTTTTCGCTGGCACCGAGCCGGATAATTTCCACGGCCCCGCCGGGCACATTGATCCAGATGAGGGCGATGCTTATAAGCGCGCCGAGGATGAGCACCAATGCTTGGATGGCATCGGTCCAGATGACGGCGGTGATCCCGCCTATGAATGTATAGAGGGTGGTGGAAACGCCCGTGACCAGAATGATGGTTCGGATATCCCAGCCGAGAAATACACTGACGGGCACGGCCATGAGGTAGGTGACAATCGCGATACGCCCGAGCTGGGAAAGCACAAAGCAGAGGGTCGCATAAAGCCGTGCTCCGCCTCCGAATTTGGCCTCCAGGTGGGAGTATGCGGATATCTGACCACCGTTGCGGTAGAAGGGGACGAAGTACTTTACGGCGACCCAGACAGCGACAGGAATGGCCAAACTGAAGGCATAGGCATTCCAGTTCTCAATAAACGCCTTGCCGGGGAGCGCCAGAAAGGTGACCGAGCTGATAAAGGAGCCGACGATAGACAGGCCGCACAACCAACCGGGGATGCTGTGGCTGGCCGCAGTTATCCCTTCAACGGACCTGTCCTTCCGGCTGACATAAAGGGCGAAAGTGATCGTAAGGACGAAATATAGTCCAATGACCGCAAGGTCGATGGCATTTGCCGGGGCGGAGTCAGAAGTCATCGCGCGGCGGTGGTCGAAGGGCAGAGGCCAAGACGGCACTCCCAGTCGATGATGCGGCCCCTGAGCGAACGCAAGTCCTCAAGCTGGGATGCACTGAAGTCAAAACTGGACACCCGGGTGTGCGGCGTGAGGCGGAGCCCGGCAAGCCCGAGGTAGTGCTTGGCTGATTGGGGATACTGCACGTGGACAAGCCGGTTTTCGGCTTGAATGAAGGCACTGAGTTCCTCGGCTAGCGCTGGCTGCTCGGCATGGTGGCGACAGAGCCAGGAGAAAAGGGACAGGAAATAGTTGCCTGCTATGCCGCTGTAGCCAGCTCCGCCCCGGCGGAGGCTATCCAGCAGGGTGACCCCATCGGCATTGTAGAAGCTTAGCGGAGTATTCGCTGTGCTGCGCAGCTTTTCAGCGATGACCCCGGAGTCGCAACAGGTGTCCTTTGTCATGACAAAGCGTCCGGTGCCGGCCAGCCAGCCAAGTGTCCCGGCTGAAAGATTACACGGGAAGGGGCGGGGGCACTCGTAGATACCCAAGGGGATATTGTCAGGGACAAGCTCCAGAAAACGGGAAACGGCGTCGCGCCAATCAGAATCGCTGCCGTCCGGTTCGTCGGGCGCTTCGCAATAGAATTGGTTTGTCAGCAGGATGACCGCCGCGACACCGGTGTCAGCCATTCGGCGAGTTTGCTCCGCCATGTCATTCAGGTCTGGTCCCATTGGGCCAGCAGCGATGACAGGCACGCGACCAGAAACTCGCGCGAGCGCACGTTTGGCGAGAGCTTCTTTCTCCTCTGCCGAGAGGTGATAAAGCTCGCTGGAGAGACACACGGAAAAAAGTCCGGAGGCGCCAGCACTCACATACCAGTCCACGAGCTCATCGAAGGCTGGCCAGTCGATCGTGTCGTCCGGCGTGAAGGGGGTTAGCATAACCGGCCAAGTGCCGGAGGGAGGATGAAAACAAGTGTGCATAGGTGGTATTATCTCACAAATTCCCGATCGGGGTAAGCGTGCGGGGCGGTGTGTACAATCACGTTGGCTTGTGGCCAGGGGAAGGAGCGTCAGTCAACGTTTTCCGTGCGTACACTGCCGTCAAAGTAGAGGACATTACGGACATTGCCATGTACTGGGTCCCAAGTGGCGGACTGACCGATGGGGCCACCGTTCGCCTTGATGTTTTTCCGGTCAACCTCGTATATGGCTGGGACATTCGGCAGGGGGTCGGATATCTGATAGAGACGGATGGGTTTCTTGCTGCCGGTGGCACGGCCAAAAGGTTCAATCCATGTGTCACCTCCGTCGATTGGTACCCGCATGTTCATGGCGTAGCAGACGCCGCTGACTCGAAGAGCTTCCCAGGACGGGCAAACGAAGAGTTCGTTCTTCAGGGAGACGCCGGACTTGTACAGGGTGCCATCGACATAGGGGGCGATGAACGCAGCCAGAGAGCCGCTGGATTCTCCCTTGTAGAGGCCGTTTTGGCCCTCGTTGAGGCCGCCGGGAAGTACGCCCTCATGCTCGTTGGCATACAGGTTGATGCCGATCCCGATCTGGCGCAGGTTGCTGGCACAGTGGGTGCGTTGAGAGGTCGCTCGAATCTTGCTTATGGTCGGGATCAGGATGGAGGCGATGACGCCAATGATCGCGATAACCGTAAGCATTTCAACCAGCGTGAAACCAACAAACTTTCGACTGCGCGGTCTGAATGAAGCGTTCATGAAAGGACCTGTGCTTTTGATGGGCAGATCGCATCAGCGACTCGAAACCCACGTGATTTCCGAGCCGGCGGCTATGTCATCGAGGAAGAAGCTGAACATCCCTGAAGCCTGTCCGTTGATGGCAATGTTTTTAAGCGGTCTCATGGCGGCGGTATGATGTTTTTCAATTCCGGAAGCAATCAGGACACCATCCAGCCACACGTCCATCGTGCCGGATTCAAGCGTGCGACGATCTTTGTCATAGCTCACCGCAGATGTACCGTTGTTGAAAACGAGAATGAGGCTGTGCGGCTGGTGCATGGCATACTCACCCAGCCTGGAGGTTTTATTGATGTCCGCGGAGTCGGGGCGATTCGTGTATATTGCGCCATTGGTCAGGAAAATCATGAAGGCAGTGGAGGAATTGCCCGGATTATTATCGGAGGTGGACAGTCGCAACTGAAGGCCGTTGGCGTTCTTGGTAACGCTGGAGATGCCAGGGTCGTAAAAGGTGAATTCAACCTGTCCGCTGTATCCGAAACCGTAGGGCTTGATGACCGCGTGGAGTTGAATATTCGCCTGCGAGCCGCCGTCGCGCAGGTACAGGAAGTTGTTTCCCTCTCCCTTGCCGAAAAGATTCTGGGTATCAGCTTTGACCAGATATTCCAGTTTTGGATCATCGGCCTGATGGAGAACCCACGGCTCGCCAAGGCTTGTGTCGGGCGTTGCCGAATCGAAGTTCTCGAAGAGCTCCGTAGTAGCGCCCGAGAGGGACGTCAACGTGAGGCATGAGAGACCAAGGATGAGAGCTGTAGTATGCATGGGAAATAAATGGTGTGGCTGGATGGAGCAGGCGGTCGTTGCATTTCTATTTCAGACCGCCTGCCAAAATCATACAAACGGCGTTCAGGCGCGACGGCGGAGACGTTGGGCCGTGAACACAAGGCATAATACTCCGCCAATGATGAATGCGAAGTTGGAAGGCTCCGGGATCGTGATATTCGACAGGTAGGAAATGTCGTCCAGGTACATGTTGAATTCGCCGGAGGATTGGCCATTGAAAGTCACATTGCCTATACCATCGGTGGAGGTGTTGTTATTGAATTTGGTGAGGCCGGATGCGACCACGATGCCATTCAGCCAGATGTCCATTCTTCCCGCAGCCAATGAATAGATGTCTCCATCGCCATAGGTGATGTCTGTGGTGCCGTTGTTAAAAACGATGCTCAACTCCTGCGCAGTACGGGTTGGGCTGGTATCGTAGGTGGCGAGCAGATTGTTGGTATCGATGGACGAGGAACCGGGGCTGTTGGTATATATCCCGCCGTTGGAAACGAAAATGCCAAACGGGGAAGTACTGTTACCGGCGGCACCCGTTGTGGATGTGCCAAGGCGGACCAATAAGCCGGTGTTGTTGGCCCCGCCGGTCGTGCTGGTCAGCGGGTCGTAGAAGGAGAAGGATATCTGACCAATGGTGGACGGAGTCGATACGGTCCGGTAGAACTGAATATTCGGAGCGCCGCTTACGCCATCATGCAGGGAGAGGTACTTGTTACTGGTCCCCTGGCCAAAGAGATCAGAGGTGTCCGTGGCGATGCGATAGGTCAGCGTGCTGCCATTATCCGGAACACTCAGGCTCCAGGGGGAGCCAAGGACAGAGCCGCTGGGGTAGCTTTGGAAGTTCTCTGAGAAGAGAACGTCGGCCGAGAGCGGGGCAGCCAGGGTGAACGTGAGCAAGAAGACGCGAAGCTTGGTATTCATTGGCATAGGTTGTTTGGGCTGTGTTTTTGTGGCAGGGCGCCTCTCCCAAAGAGAGGACCGTAGATAGATTCCAACTCCACCCACGTCGGGTCGAGGTTGACGATGTGTCCCAAGTCCATGGAACGGTCAATGGCGTTGGCCAGAGCGAGCGAGCGCACGCCTTCGCCAAAGCCGGCGGCAGGGGGGACGTGATTGAGAAGGACATCGATGAGTTCGCTGGTCATGACTTCATCACCACCTGCGTGGGAGTTTCCTTCGATCGGTTTATAGACGACCGGAGATTCGTCCCAGCCGATGCGGCGAACTTCGATGACTCCTGTCATTGCATCAGCACGAATCGTTCCCTCGGTGCCAAGGACATAGAAGCGGCGCTCGTCGATGCCGGCATTGCAATTGGTGTGAAAAGTGGCCCGGATGCCGGTCGCAAACTCAACAATCGCGACCTGATGATCAACGATGTCCTTGTCATCATTAAAAGGGTTGATGCCTGTGGGGTCAATCCAGTTCTGGTAGGCCGGGCGGCCGGTGTCCGGGTTGGGGCCGATGCGCTTGGCCAGGTAATTGTTGTCGGGAGTAAATACCGCACACCCTCCAAAGCTGGCGACACGCATGGGCTTGTCTTCGGCCAGCCACAGCATGAGGTCAAGATCGTGGCAGCACTTTTCGAGAAGATGGGTTCCGGCGTTGGCGCGTTTGCGGCGCCAGTTGCCGTGGATGTATCCGCCGTGGTTGAAGGTCAGTGTTTCGTTGAACTCAAAAGAGACGATACGCCCGATGGTTTGCTCGTCGAGAACCTGGCGAATCTTGCGATAAAAGGGTGAGTATCGCAGCACGAGGCCAAGGGCAAAGGTGCGGTTACTTTCTACCTGGGCGTCACGCATGCAACGGGCCTCCTCAAGCGTGAGGGCGAGGGGCTTTTCGCAGAAAACATGCTTGCCCGCCTTGAAGGCGGCGATGCTCTGCTGGGCGTGGTAGCTGTTCCAGGAGCCGATGAAGACCCAGTCAACGTCCTCCCGCGCACAGAGATCTTCGGCGGATGCGCAGATGTGCGCCTCGGGAGCCAAATCCTGGCGCAGTTGGCGGACTGAATCTTTGTCAGGATCGTAAACTGCGGTTATAGAAATTTTAGCAGCCGCCGGATTGCCGAGCAGAAGCCGGAGAACGTTCCTCATACGACTACCAGCCCCGATGACGCCAATCTTGACGCAGGAAAGGGGGACGGCTGTGAATTCAGGGGAATACATGATGGTGGCATTTTAGCCGGAATCCTATTTTCTTGCAATGGCACTGGCGATGGAAGATTTTGCAAAAACGATGGCCACAGATAATCTCTTAATCAAGAGGGTCAGGGGGAAGGTCCGACGAGTGCCTCCCGTTCCTTCCAACTATTATTCGGGGATCAGGCGGTGGAGCGGGACCTTTCCGGACAACATCCTGTTGTTTTCGAGAAGTCACCGTCGAAGCCTTCCTTCTGATGACGTCTCGTCCTATTTTCACCACCGGTGGGTGGTGATATTTGTCTTGGAGGGAGAGGTCACGATTCGGTTGGACCGTAATCCATGTCACATGGCCCCCGGCTCGGTGATCCTTATTCCTCCGCTTCACTTTCACCACTACAACGATGTGGTATCGGAGAAACTGTGCTGGCTGTTTATCACATTTGATTGGCCAGGGCACGCGGCTCCATCGGCTTCTGATCTGAAGCCGGTTTCAATGAGCCAAGCCGATATGCACCGGCTGGAGTCTGTGCTGGCTACGTGGGCTGCGCAGGATGACCCGATGTGCGGCAGCTTGCTCAGTGTGAATGTGCTGGGAGTATTACTGGAGTTGTTTCCTATCCTTGCCGACAGGAAGCATGAGGAAGAAATCCCAAGTGGTGAACCCGAGATGGTTGCGGCTGTGAGGCAACTGCTTACCGAGAATCCCCACCGATCCTTGTCTGTTGAAGATGTGGCGGGACTTCTTGGAATAAGCGCCAGTCACCTTCGCGCGGAATTCCGGGCTCGCGCAGGTATCAGTCTCGGTCGTTACATGCGCGAGTGGAGACTGCGCGAGGCTGCGCTTCTGCTATCGTCTTCAGAATTATCCGTAAAAGATACCGCGGAAAGATTGGGCTTCAGGGATATTTATGCCTTCAGTCGTTCTTTTACGCATACGCTGGGCATGACTCCCTCAAGCCTGCGTCCCAAAAATCGTAGCCAGAAAAAAAACAAATGAATATAAGTGCCAGAGACGATGTCGCTTCGAAACCGTCTTAGGGCCTGTTTGCGTAAGCAGATCACCCAAACCCCGCAGTGCGCAGTCGCACAGGACAACTAAGCGACGCTGTCCCAATTGATTGTCGGTCCAGCCGGACCTGACGCGGGTCCGGAGCACGCAGCCCCGTGAAACCGGAAAGAAGTCTGCCCTCAATTGGCAATACGCATGGCGGCGGGACCACCGGAGCAGGGGATGCGCAATCCCGTTGGAACGAGCTTTCCCTCTTTACTGAGTTCGTAGAAGCAGATGTCCCGTTCGGTATTACTGGCCACAGCCAGATAGCGCCCGTCCGGCGTAAAAATCGCCGCCTGCGGAATCCCGCCGACCCGCACCACATCCACTGCTGAAAAAGTCCTCCCCTCTCGGCGCAGGAGCATCACCATCCCGCTGGAGCGGTAGAAGGGGTCTTCGGGCCGCTGATTGCTGTTGTCCAGGCAATTGACGGCCAGCCAACGCCCGTCCGGGCTGATGTCCACCCCCTCGGCCAGCGTGCCCACCGGGATTGTATCCACAATCTCGATACGGTCAGCTTTCACATCGAGGACGGAGAGCGTGCCATCGTAGACATTGCCGACCACGGCCTGCCCGCCGTCCGGCATGAACTCGGCTGCGTACGGCCCGGAACGACCGTCAACGCGCTGCAGGACGGTCACGGTGTCGTCTTCGAGAGAAACGTAAAGAATACCGTCGGACTTGTTCAACGTGACCAGGGCACGGGTACCGTCGGGGGAAAATGTCGCGTGCGACACACTCTCCTCCGGCTCGGCCACGGAAAAAGTCCCCAGCAGGCGGACGGGCCGCCCCTCCCCTGTCAACTCCAGCAGGGAGACCGTGCCATCCGCGCGGTTGGCAACGAGCGCACGGGTGCCCTCGGCGTTGATTTCCACACCCGAGGGCTGACGGCCCAGTTCAAGCGTCTGCACAATTTCCGGCGCTTCACCATCGAGCCGGACAACGCTCAAGCGCGTGTCAACCACCTGCCGAGAGGCATCTTCGGGATCCAGGCGCATGGCGGCGGTAACAAGCGCGTAGCGGTTGTCCGGCGTGACCGCGACCGAGGTCGGTGGCCCGATCAGGCTGGCGGGAACGTTTTCCAGTGTGCGCACTTCAAGCTCTGGCAAGGCCGTGGCGTTGACCATAACCAGTGAACCCGGTCGGGCGTCGGGGTAAATGCGCTCCCCGCCCCCGACCTGCGTATAGCGCTGGTCGTTGGCACACACGATCCACGCCTCCTGAGCCGGAGGCTCCTGGGCCACCGCAGCCAGCGGCAGCAGCGCGGCCACAGCCAACCGTGCCGGATGACAAACGAGGCGCACGCAACGCGGCAAGAAAGCAGGTCTGACGCGGGACGTACCGGAACGAAACGAGGCTATATCGGGCATAAACGACGGGCGTAACGGGGTGGTTGAATTTACGTTAAAGGGTATGAAGCAAAGCCCAGAGGCTGACCGGAAATCCTTTTCGCTCTGTACAGGATACCACGCAAAGCATGAATTCATACGACAGCAGCCATCAAGGATCGGGTCCCAGTTGCCATTTCCAGAAAACACTCAAGGCCTGCTCTTAAATCGCCCCGTGGTCAATAAAATCCGGCATAACCGCCCACCTGACTCACAAGGAGCGGCAGTTTTTCATCCAGGGGAAGCCGCACGATATCCAACTCCGGAGCATCCACTACGCTCGACCACCAATTTGTAAAATAAATGCTAAATCCATCGCCTAAAAACCCTTGGCTACGACGGGTTTAGGCTGGAAATAGCGCACCTCCCGGCTTAGCGTTGATAATCCGTTCTATTATTTTTTGAGCGCCATTCCGACATCAAATGAAGGTCATTTTCTGGGGTACCCAAGGTTCATTACCGGCGAGCGTGAACGAGAAAACCGTTCGCGAAAAGATCTTCATGGCCGTGCAGGCCGCTCAGGGCTACAAGCTGGAATCGGCTGAGGCGATTGACCGTTTCATCGACCAGGAGTTGCCTTTCGCAGTGCGGGGAACCTACGGAACCAACACCTCGTGCGTGCAGTTGGATAACCCCGGCGGAGATTTCGTCATCCTCGATGCCGGGTCGGGCTTGCGGGACCTGGGGCTCACGCTCGTCAAAAGCGGGCAGGCGAAAAAGCCCTCGACCTACCACTTCGTGATGAGCCACCTGCACTGGGACCACCTGCAGGGGTTTCCGTTCTTTGTGCCGGCCTTCATCCCGGGGAACCGGATCGTCATCCACGCCTATCACCCGGAGGCCGAGGCCTGTTTTCGCCAGCAGATGTCGGGGCAGTTCTTTCCGGTGCATTTCGACCAGTTGGCGGCGGACATCAGCTTCGAGATCCGCGAACCGGGCACGCCATTCGAGGTCGGGGGCTTCTCTGTCACGAGCATGGCGCAGAACCACCCCGGCATTTCCTACGGCTACCGCTTTGAGAAAGACGGCAAGTGCGTGGTCTATTCGACCGATTCGGAGCACAAGCACGACGCCTACGAGAAGGATTACCCCTTTGTCGGTTTTTTCCGGGGGGCGGACCTGCTCATTTTTGACGCCCAGTACACGATGGCCGACGCCACCTTTACCAAGGCCAACTGGGGGCACTCCAGCAACGTCATGGGCGTGGAACTGGCCGCCCGCGCCGGGGTGCGCAAGCTGGCGATCTTCCACCACGAGCCGACCAGCAGCGACGCCGCGCTGGAAGAATTTCTTTTCAACACGCGCATGTACTGCAATATATACCATCAGGAAACCGGCGGCAAACTCGGACACGAGCGCTACCCGGAGCAAATACTGCTCGCCTATGACGGGCTTGAGATGGAAATATAGATGGCAGGGAACAATACTGTGGATTTGGAACAAGAGACTGGAACGGAGGCGCTGCCGTACGCTACAAGCATCAGCAAGTCTGAGATCAACGACTTGCCGCTTTTTCGCTACGAGGGCACAATACACTTGATTGATAACGAGGCGGAGGCCCGCAAGGCGGTCAAAATCCTCAAGAAAGAGCAGGTGCTGGGCTTTGACACCGAATCGCGCCCGTCCTTCCGCAAGGGGGACCACTACCTGCCCTCGCTGGTGCAGTTCGCCTCGGCCACCGAGGTTTATCTGTTTCAGATCGGGCAGTTCGACGGCATCGGGGTCCTCAGCCCCATCTTCGGCAGCAAGTCGATCGCCAAAGTCGGCGTAGCCCTCCACGACGACGTGCGCCGCCTCCAGGAAATCGCCCCCTTCAAGGACCGGGGCTTTGTCGAAATCGCCACCATGACGAAGCAACTCGGGATCAACAACACCGGCCTGCGCTCGCTGGCGGCGATCCTGCTCGGCTTTCGCATCTCCAAGGGCGCGCAAGTCTCGAACTGGGCACGGTCCAATCTCAGCCACAGCCAATTGGTCTATGCGGCAACGGACGCCTGGGTCAGCCGCCTGCTTTACGAAAAGGCCCAGAGCTTGGCCCAAGGCTGAAAACCGCCAAGCATTTGGCCAGAGAATCCCTTATAACACCTCCCCTCCCCCAACGCATGCCCCTCTCCGACCAGGAACTTAACCAGGTATCCGAAGCGATCCTCGCCGGAAACAAAATCCAGGCGATCAAGATCTACCGCGAGGCCACCGGACTGAGCCTGAGCGAGGCCAAGCAGGAGATTGACGCCATCACGGCGCAGTTGGCCAAGGACCACCCGGAACTTGCCGCCGCGCAAAGCAAGGGTTGCCTCTCGGTCTTCGTGCTGGGCTTTCTTTGCCTCAGTGCCGCCGGGATTCTCATTGCCCAGCAAGCGGGCTGACGCCCTCCTCCAGCCGACGGCAGGCCCCCTCCAGCAGGATACTCAGCAGCGGACGCCGGGTCCGCGCGGCATCAAGGGTCAGGCAATAAAAGACGCACCCGAGCGTCTCCCCGCAGTGGAAAGGTTTGGCCAGACGGCAGACGCCCGGCCGGACGCTTGACTCGTCCAGCAGCATCCCGCCCGGTGCGGAAATGTCCCCGTCCGCAGACATGGTGCGGAGGCTGTCCGCGAGGCTCTCCCCGTCCGAGAACCGGCTGAACGGTCCCGCCAGCAGACGTTTTTGCTCGCCTGCACTCAAGAGCGAAAGCACGGCAACCGCCCCGGCATGATCGGGCTCGAAGTAGAGCGTGTCGCCTGCGCGAATCACGCTGATCCCCCCCTCGACCGAGAGAGACTCACGCACGGCGAGCCGGTCTTCTTCCAAAACAATCAGACAGGCCGACTCCCCACCCTCGGCGGCCAACCGCTCAACCTCGATGCGGGCCAGGTCCGCGAACGCGGGACGGGCGCGGTTCAGGTACGGCCCCCACCCGAACACCCGCGACGAAAGCCGGTAACCGGCGTCAGCGAGTCGCTCGACGTAACCGAGGGCTTCGAGGGATTTCAACAGCCGGGCCAGCGTCGAGTCCTGCACGCCGGGCAGCGCGGTCTTCATCTCGCTGTAGCGCATCCGGCCCGCGCCGGAGCGGATCAGCAGGTCGAGCACGGCCAGCCCGCGCTGGAGCGACAGGAGCGAAGGCTTGGAGGAAGAGTCGGAGGAAGGCATCACGCAGGGGCTATCCGTGGCATAGGCAGGACATCCTTGGCCATCTCAGCTTGGACAAAACGGTGATACAAGCGCATTTTCACCTCCGCCCAGGCCGGGTCGTCGAAGCGGTTCTCACACTCGCCGGGGTCGTCCCGCAGGTCGTAGAGCTCGCCCTCGTCGCTGTCGCGGTAAATGGTCAGCTTGTAGCGCTCGTCGATGTAGGTCCGCAACTCGACCGATCCGGGGACGTGGTTGTTCTCGACCAGGCAATGGTCGCGGGCCGCCCCGACCTCTCCCACCCAAACAGGCAACTGGTCCACCCCGGACATGTGGCCGGGCTTCTCCAGCCCGGCGGCGGCCAGCAACGTCACGGGAAGATCGACGAGACTCTGCAAGGCATTGCTACGGACTCCGGCCGGGATATGCCCCGGCCAGCGCGCAGCCATCGGCACCTTTACCCCGTCCTCGTAGTGGAAGGGGCCTTTGGCGATCAGGCTGTGGTGCCCGAGGTAGTGCCCGTGGTCGGTGGTGAAGACCACCAGCGTCTTGTCGGTCAGCCCGAGCTCGTCCAGGCAGTCGAGGGTCTGGCCAATCATGTGGTCCATGAACGAGACCATCCCGTAGTAAAGCGCGAGATCGCGCCGCGTCTGCGCGGGGTCCTGCACATGGGAATGCACCCCGTGCATCCATTTGCCCTTAATACCATAGTCCTCCCTGCTGGCCCCCTCGCTCATGGCGAAGCGGTGGAAGCGCGGGCTGTGGCGGTGGCCGTCGGCTTGCGGCGCGGGCAGGGTCAGCGTATCCGGGTCGTACATCGTGTCCCAGGGCGCGGGCACGAGGTAGGGCGGGTGCGGATCGAAGTAGCTCGACCACAGAAAGAAGGGCTGCCCGCGTCCGGCCCACTCGCGGATGAGGACGTTCGTGCGCTCGGCGATCCAGGTGTTGAGGTGAAACTCCTGCGGGATGTTCCAACGGCCATGCTGCGGCGCGTGGGTGCCGGTCGGCTCGCAGAAGCACTCGCGCCAGTTTTTGAAGCCCTTTTCCTCCATCCACAGGGCGTAGTGCTGGCCGACATGGGCCTCGTCTCCGTGGTTGCGAGCCAGCTCGAAGTGGTCGAAACCGTAAAACGGCCCCTCAAAGGTCCGCCAGAACTCCAGATCCTGCAGCACCGGGTACGCCTCCAGCGACGGGAACTCCGGGGGCGAAGCCAGTGGCTGGAAGTGCGCCTTGCCAATGAGGCCCGTCGCGTAGCCCAGCTCACGCCAACGGTCGTTCATGGTGGGACGCGACTCGTCAAGTTTGGTCCCGAGCGTGTAGGCGCCGTGCTGGCTGGGGTACTGCCCAGTCAGGATACTGGAGCGGGTCGGGGTGCAGGTCGGGTTCGGACAGTAGGCCCGATCGAAGACCATCCCCTGCGCCGCCAGCCGGTCGAGGTTTGGGGTCCGGATTTCCGGATTGTTGTAGCCCAGCGTCATCCAGTGCTGCTGGTCGCTGGTGATTAAAAGCACATTGGGACGGGCAACCGACTGCATGCTTTCGTTTTTGATATTTAATACCTTAAACGCAAGCAAAAATCATAATCCCCCACTCCACAGATCAGCCGGAGGGACGTTTTTGATCGGTTTACCCTTAACTGAAGCATTTTTTGCAACTATATGAATGAATTCTTCACATATTATTGAACCATTTTGAAAAAAACGTTACTGAATCGGTTTCGCATTACCCAACCTAATTCTACGACTAGCACTTCAACTTCATAATTATGATGACCAAAGCTGCCCCGGCACAACGCCGCAAAGGCTTCACGCTGCTTGAGGTATTGATCGCGATTGCGCTTTTGGCCGCCATCGTCGCGCTCCTTATCACCAACCTCGACCGCATCCTCGGCGGTGGTAACAAGGAAGTCGCCCGCATCTTCGTCAACGAAACGCTCGAAACGCCCCTTATGACCTACCGGGTACACATGGGAAGCTACCCGACGACCGAGATGGGGCTTAAGGCCCTGATGATCCGTCCCTCCGACGAGGCCGTCAACTGGCAGGGACCGTACATCAAGCAACTCTCCAAAGACCCGTGGGGTAACGAGTACCAGTACCGCTTCCCCGGTGAAAAGAACACCGAGTCCTACGACCTGTGGTCCTGGGGGCCCGACGGCCAGGAAAGCGCCGACGATATTGGCAACTGGAATCCGCAGCTCATGGGAGACTCCGGCAACCAGGCCTCCACCACGGATAATTTCTAAATCGTGAGCCTCAGTTTACATGAGAAGCCCTGCACGCCGCCGGCGACAGCCAGCCTTCACCGTGATCGAAGTGTTCATGGTGGTGTCGCTGCTGGCCGCGGTGCTGGGGCTTGTCATCGTAAACTATTTTAATATCTCCGGCTCTTACGACAAGCGCCCGGCCCGGGACCAGATCCAGCGGGCCGTGGCCGAAGGCTACCGGCTGGCACGGCTGGAAGGCGGCATCGTCAGCCTCCGCTACGAGGCGGAGAACGGCGCGCTCTCGCTCAGCGATCAGCAGGGCAAGGAGCTGGCCAGAATCACGCTGCCCGGCGTCCCCGAAGACGGGGAAATGACCTTCTACCGGATCAAGCCCGAGTCCCAGCTTACCGAGGAGCCGAACTTCGAAGCCGAGGAAGACCCGGTCGAGGTGCTGGATTTCCAGCCCTACGGAGCCTCACTCCCGTTCCTGGTCCACTACACTCATGGAACCGAAGCCTTTACCCTGAGATTTGACGCATTCTCCGCCCTTAGCTGGGAAGAAGAAGATGTTCTCTAAAGCCACCCCCTCTTTCCCGCGTCGAGCGGGATTTACCCTCGCAGAAGTGGTTGTCGCCACCGTGCTGCTGGGGCTGGCTGCGACTGTCCTCGGGAGAACGGTTTCCGACGCCATGCGCGCCTATTCCATGACGCGCCTGTCCAACCCATACAGCTACGCCCTGCGCCACGTGCGTCAGGAAATCATGGAAATCCCCTCACGCGAACAGCTTGAGGAAGGCGGCACAATCGAGGTTTACGTCCCCAACCCCGGCGGCAGCGACAAGAGCGAAACCACCATCGCGGTCAGCGCCCGCTGGGAAGCCGAGATCTACCCCACCCGCCTGCTCAACGTCTATGTCGTCGAGCTGGACATATCCTTCGAGGCCGAGGGGGAGGCGGAATCTTTCCAGAGACGCATCACCGCGTACCGTCCGAACTGGGCTGACGCCGAGGAAAACTCGACCCTGCTTCAGGCCAAGGAAAAGGAATTCGAGCTGCGGCTGGCCGCCCGCGGTATCACCGAAAGCGAGGACGACTCATGAAGGTGCACCGCTTCCGGGCTGGCATGAGTTTTCTGGAGGTCCTGCTGGCCGTGGCCATGCTGGGCCTGCTCATCGTTGCCGGGGCCACCATGCTTTTCGCGCTCACACGCAGTTACTTCACCCTCGAAACCAGTCCGCTCTTTGACCGGCACGCAGACGGCGTGATCGGCCTGCTGCGCTCCCTGGCCAGTGAATCCGGCCCTCCCCCCGACCCCAACAGCAACGCGCGACCGGGTCCGCAATTCGGATGGAGTACCTCTCCGGTTAGTCAAAAATCCACCCTCTCCTTCAAGATCGACCGCGATCTGGCCTTCTTCGTCTCCGACGAGCATCCGCTCCCGGCCATCGACGCGTTTCTGGAGTTCGACGAAGAAAACCACCAGTTCTGGCTGGCCTGGTACGTTGACCCGAAATTCACCAACAACAACCGGACGATCAACTACACCCTGCTCTCCCCCTGGGCCTCCGATATCCAGTACGGCTACTACGACGAAGGGCAAAATCAGTGGGAGTTCGAATTCGCCAGCGACGACAGCCGCCAGCATGGCAACGAGAAGCCCCGGAACGTGACCCTGATTTTTGACCGCGACGATGTCGTCGTCCGGCGAACCATCTACCTGGACACCCCCACGCACCATGTTCTCGACTACTAGGCAGCAGCGGAAGCGGCGGGGAGTCGTCATCGTCCTGGCCCTGGGCATGATCCTGCTCATGACCTGGCTGGCCCTGGAAATCCTGCGCGGCGTGCGCCAGGACCTGGCCGTCACGACCTCACCCGTCAGCCGGACGCAACTTCGGGAAACCGCCTATCAGTTGCTCGAGGTAAGCATCGGCGTGCTGGCCGAGGTCAAGCGCTTTGAGGGCGGCATCTATTCCCCGTCACAGGGCTGGGGCCTCCCCCTGACCTATGCCGGAATGGCCCACTCCGCCAAACTCAAGAGCGCCCTGCCCCAGGAAACCCCACCTCCGGCCCCACCCGCTAACAGCGACGACGAGCTGGGATTTGACGAAACCGAACAGACCGACACGACTGACACCGCCCAGGCGGAAACCGACGAGGCTGAGTCCTTTCTCAACGACCTGGTCTTCGACGTGGAAAACGCGGAAGCGGCCCAGGACGGATTCGAACGCGCGGTCACGCAGGTTGAACCCTCAGCCGAGACGACCGGCCAGATGTCCGCCGAAACCGCCTTGATCGAGCTTCCGCCCGGCATCCAGGCCCGGGTGCGACTCTTTGACGAGTCGGGCAAGCTCTCGCTCACCGATACAAGCGAAGCCCGCTGGCTTCTCTTTTTCGAGCAGATGGGCTTCGAGGATTCCGAGTCGAAGACGCTGACCGACAGCCTGCTGGACTGGATCGACCCCGACGAGGAGGAACGCGAAAACGGTGCCGAGACCGAGACCTACGCCCAGCTCGACCCGCCCTACCGCTCCGCCAACCGCCCGTTGCGTGACTTCCGCGAATTGCGCTACGTGCAGGGCTTCAAGACGCTGTTCTTCGACGAGCGCGGCGTCCCGAACGAATATTACAATACCTTCAAGGCCAACGTCTCCCTCTTCGGCAAGGGGGAGGTCAACTTCAACACCGCGAGCGAACTGGTGCTGCTCACCTTGGCCGAGGAGCGCGATTTTGATCCGGACCAGGTACTTACTTTCCTCGCCGGGACGGACACGCAGTTCGGGACAGAAGATGACCGCATCCTCAGACCCGGCCTTGACGACAGCGAATTACCCAAAGACAATGATGGGAACGTTCTGCCCGCGAACCGGTCGGTTAATTTTATCATTGCCGAAATCGCCGTCAGTGATGGTCAGAGTATCTACGTGCTTAATGCACTCCTGGATCTGACCCAGAAACATCCCGGCGGAACTTATCCCT
Source organism: Ruficoccus amylovorans (assembly GCF_014230085.1). Lineage (NCBI taxonomy): Bacteria > Pseudomonadati > Verrucomicrobiota > Opitutia > Puniceicoccales > Cerasicoccaceae > Ruficoccus > Ruficoccus amylovorans. Next base: position 20,715 of record NZ_JACHVB010000063.1, read on the forward strand.
TTCGCATTGTTCGTATAACTGAAAACCAGCCTCTATTTTAATGCCTAAAGCCCCGGTGCCCCCATCTGCCACCGACAAGCCGACCTCTGACCGGGTTCGGCTCGTCCCGTCGGCGCTGTTTTACGTGGCCAGCTACCCGATCCCCAAGGGCATTCGCAGCCGCGACATGGCCGCGATGGTACAGGGGCTGGTGGACGAGCATTCCCCTCTTCCCCTTGAGCAGACGAGCTGGGGCTTTCTGCTGGATAACCGCGGCATCAACAGCAGCCACTTCCTTTACTACGCCGGGGCCAAAGACCTGGTTTTCAAATCCGCCAGCGATGCGGTTTCCCTGAGCGAAACCGCTGTGCTCCCCGCCTTCGTCGCTACGCAGGGGCTGAGCTTCGACACACCCACCTGGATATTTTTCCTGGAAAAAGAGTGCCTGAGCGCGCTCTTCTTCGAGAAGGCTTCCAACGTCCCCACCCGGCTCGTCTCGCGTTTTCTCTCCGACATCCTCCCGGGAACCGATTCGGTGTTTCTCAAGCGCGAAGAAATGCTTCGCAGCCTGACCAAGGCCGATTCCGATGAAAACATCGCCCCCGGCCTGATCCGTATTTCCGAAACCACTCCGCGCAAGAACAAGACCGTTTCTTTCCAACTCCAGCGCTGCGAGAGCGAGAACGACGACTGGAGAGACTGGAAGCGCACCGAATTCAGGAAGACGAACCGCTTGCTCGCCGCCGATGTCCGCGACCACACCACCCTGCTCGACCAGCAGCAGCGGGCCGGTCTCGGGCGCCGCCTCGGGCAGATAGCCACCGTCGTCGCCATCACCGTCGCGGCCCTGCTCATTTTCGAGTTTCTGCAATTCCGCCGCCAATCCGAAGCCGCCGCCCTCGCGCAGCAGGTCACGCGGCAGGCCCCCGAAGTCCAACGCCTGCAGGACATCGAAGCGATGGTCAAAACCCTCAAAACCCTTTTCGATCAGGACTTCCAGCCCTACCGCTGGCTGATGGAGCTGAATACGGGCCGCCCCGATTCCATTTCGTTCACCAGCTTTGCGGTGGATGACCAGGGCAGCCTCGTCTTCAACGGTCAGTCTCCCGAGGTCAAAACACTCAACGAGTACAAGTCCGTCCTCGACAAAAACCCACGCTTCAAACAGCCCCAGCTTTCAAACCTGAAGACAGACAAGGACGGCGTCACCTTCACCATCAAATCCGAAACCGGCAACCTCCAGGCGGAGCTTCCGGCCGAGCTTCTCACCCCTCCCCCCGCAGCGGAAACCCCCGACGAGCCCGCGCCGGACACCGAGGTCGCCCAGGCGGCCCCGCCGGTCCACCGCCCCGGCCAGAACGGGAAAAAGAACCCCAACGGCACCCCCGGCAAAAAGAAGGCCCAAAATGGCGGCAAGCCGCGCACCGGCGAAAAAAATGCCGCCGCCAGCCCGACCGACACGACCAGCGAAAGCGAGGCCGAACCGGCCGACGCCCCTGAAGAAACAAATGCCGAGCCCGCCCCTGACTCCGACGCCCCCAACCCCCCCGACGCATGATCCGCATTCTGCAAAGCATTTCCGCCCGCGAACGGCTCATGCTGGCCGCCTTTATCGCAGTCTGTATCCTGATCTGGGCCAGCTCGCTCTCGCGCCGCTGGGATGAGAGCGGCAAAGTCCTCTACGAAGCCCGCAAGGAGGTCAAGCAACAGGAAATCTGGCTCAAAAGCTCCCCGCTTTTTCAGGCTCAGCTGGAGCAGGCCACCACGCGGCTCGACCGCGAGCAAATGCTCGACGGCAGCGGGCTGACCGCGTTTGTCGATGCCTACTCGCGTGAGCACCAGCTCAAGCACCAGTTGACTTCGCCGCAGGTCGTCTCCGGTAAAGTCTATACCCGCTCGACCGTGCAGGTCACTTTCCGCAACATTTCCCTCGCCGACCTGATCGGGCTGCAACTGGCCCTTGACGAGAAGCGCCCCTATATCGCGGTCGAGAAGCTCGCCCTGTCCTCCAACCGGGCCGACCCGCGGCTGCTCAACGCCCGCCTCAGCCTGACCGCCCTTTACGTCAACCCTCCGGCTCAAAACGCCCCGTAACCTTTCACCGTCCAACTGGTCAACATGCTCAAACTGAAACCCCACTGGTTCCTCCTGCCGTTACTGTTCGCCTGGGCACTCGCCCCGGCCTCGGCCCAGCCCGCGCCGGCCGCCGACACGCAGGCGCACGACATTATCTGCAAACCCGCCGAAGGCATTTCTCCCGATGAAATGGTCGGCCCCATCGTGATGGGCAACATGCCGGTCCTTCAAGCCCTGGATTTGCTGAGCAAATTCAGCGGACGGGTCATCCTCCCCGGCGAGGGACTTCCCAGCGGCAGGCTCAACTTCAACAGCGGCAGCAAGCTCAAGCGCACCGACGCCATCTTCGCCATCGAGAGTCTGCTCGCCCTCAACGGCGTCTCCCTGCGGCTGCTCGACAACGGCTTCGTACGGGCCATCTCCTCGGCCAACCCCGACAAGAGCGCCCCACCCATGATCGACACCCTGCCCGAGAACTCCATGTCGGAGCAGATTTACACGAAGATTTTCAAGCTCAAGTACGCGGACAGCCGCTCCGCCTACAACAACGTCCGCGGCCTCCTCTCGGACCGTCGCCGCTCCTCGATGCAGAACCAGTCCGAGACCAATTCGCTGCTCATCACCGACAGCCTGATCAACCTCCAGCGCATCGAGAAAGTCCTCGAATACCTGGACCAGCCGCCGGATGCGCGCATGGAGCTGTACACCTTCCCCGTCAAGTACGGCTCGGCCTGGAACATCCGCACCTCCCTCCAGCAGATCCTGCGCACCGAGATGAAGAACCGGCTCAACGACAGCATGGTCTTCGTGGACAGCCGCACGAACAAGCTGCTCGTCGTCACCCACCCGACAAACCTCGAATTCTTTGAAACCATCGTGAAGGATCTCGACCAGGAGATCGCCCCCTTCACCACCACCGAAGTCATCAAGATCACCCAGGGCAACTTTTGGAGCATCTGGAGCACGATCAACGGCATCGTCCGGCACCAGCAACGCGAGTTCTCCCGCCGGGGCTTCAGTGTGCAGGAGCGCGAGGAGAGCGACGAGGTCGGACGCCTCTCCGGCGGCAGCGAAACCGCCTCCGTCGAAGCCCCTGCTGGAGGCGAGGAAAGCACCGAACTGCCCGCCCTGGAAATGCCCACCACGGCCTCCGACCCCAATGCCGTCATGGTCGAAGACACCACGCCCGAGCTTCAATTCAGCCCCTATGTCGGCCTCTACGCCGACCCCTCGAACCTCGCGTTCGTCGTGTACGGAACCAATAACGACATCGCGCGGATCAAGCAGCTCATCGCCCAGCTTGACATCAAGTCCCCGCCCTACGTCACCAGCAAGGTCTTCACCATCGAGCACGCCCTGGCCGGAGATATCCGCAATGTCATCGAATACACCGTGAACGTCCAACGACGTAACTTCGCCCGTGCCGGACTCAGCACCGACAACCGAACCTCCTCGGCCGGGCCCGAAGCAGCCGGGCAGCAGTCAGCCGAACAGGGCTTCGAGTACAGCAACTTCATCTCGACCATCGCCGACAACCGTAACAACACCATTCTCGTGCAAGGCACCCAACAGGACATCGCCCAAATCGGCCAACTGGTTGAGAAGCTCGACGTGCCCAGCGCCCCGCTCACGCAGAACGAGGTCATTTATCTCAAGCATGCCGAGGCCAGCACGCTCGCCCGCGTCGTCCAGAACATCATCAACTACCAACGCTGGATGTTCTCCCGCCAGCGCACCGTCTCCCAGTCCAACAACGGCGACGCCTCTGCCCTCGCCAACCCCGAGATCGGGTTCGAGTTCAGTAACTACGCCATGGTCGGCGCGGACCGCCGCACCAACGCACTCTTCGCCTACGGGACCAAGCAGGACCTTGAGCGCATACGCTCTATTGTCACCGAGACCGACATCCCGGTCGAACCCATCACCACGACCCGGGTTTTCCCGCTGACGCACACCGACGCCAGCCAGACTGCGTCCCTCATCAACAACATCATAAACGGCCAGCGCCGCGCCCTCAACCAGGTGCGCTCCGAAAGCCGCGAGGTGCAAAACCCGGCCGCACGCGAAGCCAACGCCCCGGCCGACCCGACCGCCGCGCCCAGCCAGGGTGTGATCGAGGGCAATGAGGCGCTCCAGTTCAGCCCCTTCATCAGTATCACGCCGGACCGCCGCAGTAATTCGCTCATCGTTTACGGCACCGCCTCGGACATCCGCCAGCTCGATGACCTGATTAAGCAGATCGACATCGAGGTCGCCCCGCTGACCAGCAGCAAGGTCTTTCTGCTGGAAAACGCCCAGGCCCGCAGCCTCTACGCCGTGCTCAACAATGTCGTACGCGGCCAGGAACGCGCCCTGCGCCAGGTCCGCTCCAGCATTCAGCAGATCCGCAACATCCACCCGGACGACCCGAACGCTTCCGCCGCCGAGGTCACGCTGGAAGCCCTCCAGTTCAGCCCTTATATCACCATCACCCCGAATGACCGCAACAACAGCATCATCGTTTACGGGACCGACAGCGACATCACCCAGCTCGAAAACCTGATCGAGATCAGCGATGTGCAGATCTCGCCCAAGACGCAAAGCCGCACCTTCTTCATCCGGCACGCTGACGCCAACGAGGTCGCCTCGACCATCTCCAAACTCATCAGCCAGCAGCAGCGTGTGCGTGAACGCGAAAGCACCCTCACCCGCATTTTCCGCCGCGGTGCCAACGGCCAGGACGAAGGCGGCGAAGCCGACGGCGCCATTGGCATGGGGCAGGAAACCTTTGCCGGCGGTGGAGCAGGTGGAGGCCAGGGCGATCTGTTGACCGAAACCTCATCCGCCACTTACAGCGACATCTTCTCCTTTGACGAAGACCTCCAGTTCAGCCCCTACGTGAGCCTCGTGGCCGACGACCGCAGTAACGCCGTGCTCGCCTACGGGACGCAATTCGACCTGGAGCAGATCGGCGAACTCATCAAGCAGATCGACGACGTGCTGCCGCAGGTGCGCATCGAGGTCGTCATCGCCGAGGTGATTCTGTCCGACAAGCAGGTTTCCGGCCTGGACTCCTTCGGGATCAGCTACAATGTCACCGCCCCGAACCAGACCAGCATGAACACGAGTGCCCCGGCCATTTCCAGTGGCAACCCGGCCTTCGAGGGCTCGTTCTCGATCAACGACTTCAGCCTCGACACGGTCTTCCGGGTGGCGAAGGAAAACAAGTTCGTCAAGGTCCTCTCCGCCCCGTCGCTGACCACCACCCACAACCGGCAGGCCGTGGTTAACGTCGGCGAGGCCCGCCCGATCATCACCAGCTCGGCCTCCAGTCTCGACAGCTCGGACCTCGTAACCCGCTCCACCGTCGAGTACCGCGACATCGGCATCAACCTGAAGGTTCGCCCGCTCATCAGCACCAAGGGCTACATCCAGATGGACATCGAGCAGGTGGTCGAAACCGTCATCGACACCCAGACCATTGACGGCAACGAGCAGCCGATCATCAGCACACGGCGGGCCATGTCCTTCCTCAGCGTACGCGACAAGGAGGTCATCGTCATGGCCGGACTCCAACAGGTGGACTCCTCCAAAACCGACGGCAGCGTCTTCATCCTGGGCGACCTGCCCGTCTTCGGCCCACTCTTCCAGCCTGAAAACAACGACCAGGCCGTTCGCGAACTGATTATCTTCATCAAACCCTACATCGTGGACAGCTTCGACGAGTCGCAGTTGCTCACCTCCGAAGAGCTTGACCGCACCGCCATCGGCCAGGATATCGCGACCTATCTTGAGAAGGGCCGCTTCAAGGAGCAGGAGAAGCTCATCCCTCCGCCCCCGGACCCCGAGGAAGCCGAGGAAGACGTTGCCAACTCCCGCACCCAGAACACCAACACCAACACCACGACCGGCCCCCGGCGATGAAGCGACTGTTGATCTGCCTGCTCGCGGGAGCGCTTTCACCCTCGGCGGTACTGACCGCCGAGACGATGGAGGACTACACGCCGTTGCTGGAAAACTCCCCCTTCATGACCCTCGCTTTCAAGGAAAAGCTGGCCAAGAAGGGTGGAATTACAGGCTTGAGCCTGCACGGCTACATGTGGTTGGATGGTAAGTGGAACATCTGCCTGATACAAAAAGACGTGGAACCTGCCATTTGGGTCAGTGTCGGTGATGTAATCAAGGATTACAAAATCACGGAGTTCGACCCGGAGAGCGGTACACTCGTTTTGCAGAAAGGAAGCCTCACCGACACCCTCAAGCTGGAGCAACCGAAATGAGTGCACATACGGTCCATGCCGCCGACAGGGATGTCCTGAACCTTCCGCCCATCCAGCGGATGCTGGAGGGTGTCGATCCCTCCCACATGCAGGCCCTCGCTGACGCCCCACGCGCCAAACGCCTCAGCCTGCTCTCCGATATGACCGGCCTGAGCGAACGCGAGCTGCTCGTCATGATTTCCAACGGCACCGGGCTCGATGTGCTCGACCGCTTCGAGGCCGACGCCGAGACCGCCGCCGCCATCCCGATTCGCATGATGCTCCGCTACCAGAGCGTCCCGATCAAGCCCCCGCCCGAGTGGGGCGATGTTTTCTGCATGGCCACTTCCTGGCCCCCCGACGACGAGATGCGCCAATGGCTCTACTCCGCCGTCCGCCGCGAGATCACCTTTTTCCTCGTCCTGCCCGAGAAGCTCAACCAGTTCCTCGTCGAGCGCTTCGGCGTCGGCTCCGACAGTCTTGACGACCCCGAGATGCAGGCCTTCCTCGACCAGACCGCCGAAAAGGAGGAGGAAAAGGAAGACGAAAACGCCGCCATCATCCGCTTCGTCAACGAAGTCATCGCTCAGGCCATGCGCGACCGGGCGACGGACATCCACTTTGAGCCGCGCCGCGAATCTCTGCAAATCCGCTACCGCATCGACGGGCGACTCGTGCAGGTGCCCGTCCCCAAGAATCTCGTCGCCTACCAGGGGGCCATCATTTCGCGTATCAAGATCATGTCGCGGCTGAACATCTCCGAGAAACGCCGCCCGCAGGACGGACGTATCACCTACGGCGGTGGCCGCGACGAGGTGGATGTGCGCGTCTCCACCCTGCCCACCATGTACGGCGAGAGCATCAGTATGCGCCTGCTCAGCGAGCAGAGCCAACCAGCGTCCATTCAGGATCTCGGTTTTATCGAGTCCGACGAGCACGCCATCAACAAGATCCTCGACCTGCCGCACGGCATCATGCTCATCACCGGGCCGACCGGCTCCGGCAAGAGCACCACCCTGAGCGCCTTTATGCACCGGCTCGGCACGCCCGAGCGGCGCGTCATCACCGTTGAAGACCCGATCGAATACGAAATTCCCGAGGTCAACCAGACCCAGGTCAACCACGAGATCGGGCTGACCTTCGCCAGCGCCCTGCGCAGTGTCCTTCGCCAGGACCCGGACGTCATCATGGTCGGGGAAATCCGCGACCGCGAAACCGCCGACATCGCCGTGCGCGCCTCGCTCACCGGCCACCTTGTGCTCTCCACCCTGCACACCAACGACGCCCCTGGCGCGATCACGCGCCTGATCGACATGGAGATCGAGCCGTTTCTGATCGCCTCCTCGGTCGAGATGGTTATCGCCCAGCGCCTGGTCCGGCGGCTGTGCCAGTCGTGTGCAAAGGTGGACGACGCGGACATCACTTACGTCGGCTCCTGCCTCATGTCTCTCGGCCTGCCCCCCTCGGAAATCCAGTACGCCCACGGCATCAAGAAACCCTGCGGCTGCGAAGACTGCCGCAACCTCGGCTATCGGGGCCGGATCGGGCTGTACGAAATCCTCCGGGTGGACGACACCGTGCATGACCTGATTTACAAGCAGGCTTCGGCGCGGGAACTGCGTAAGCGGGCGCTCGAACACGGCATGCGCACGCTCCAGGGCTGCGGCTGGCACCATGTGAAACACGGGCTGACCAGCCTGTCCGAGATCATGCGCTACGCCGACCTCCAGTCCGAGGACGAAACCGTGGACAGCAAGAACTGACCGCCCGATGCCGACCTACACGTACCGGGCCCTCGGTAAACGGGGACGCTATGAGAACGGGCGTATCGACGCCAACAGCAGCGACGAGGCGCGCCGTCGCCTGCGCGAGCGCGGCCTCAACCCCGTCGAGCTAAACTCGACTGGTGGCTCCTCGCAGGCCAAAAGTTCCTCACCACGCATCGCCGCCGCCGACATCAAGAAGATCGATCTGGACAAGATGCAACTTGGCCGCGCCAAGGCCGACAAGATCAGCCTCTCGCTGCTGGAGAAGATTTACCAGTTGGTGGAAAGCGGCATGCCGATGGGCGACGCCGTCAAATCCCTCAACCAGCGCCTGACCGACCCGGTGCTCCACGCCATCAGCGAAGAACTCTGGCGCGACCTGAGCGAAGGCTCCACCCTGGCCGCCGCCCTGCGCCGCCGGCCCAAGCTTTTCGACCCGACCCTGGCCTCCATGATCGAGGCGGGCGAGGCCACCGGGAACATCAAGCCCATCCTCGGCAACATCATCGAGCTGCTGGAAGCTCGACTGGCCCTGCGCAAGGAGATCATCACCGGCCTCTCCTACCCGGCCTTCCTGCTCGTGGTTGTGTTCTTCGTCCTTATCTTCGTGCTCTTCTACCTCATGCCGAAGGTGGAAATGATGCTGCACAACATGGGCGGCGAGCTCTCGCTGGCAGCCAAGATTGTGGTCGGCTTCGCCAACTTCTCCCTCACCGGCGGCCCCATTCTCGTCGTGCTGGGCTTCGTCGCAGGCGTGGGGATTTTCCAGTGGCGCAAGACTGGCGAGGGCAAGCTCGCCACCGACCGTTTCCTGCTGCGCGTACCAGTGTTGAAAAACATCGTCATGAACGCTGAACTCAGCCGCATGGCCAATCTTTCCTCGATTCTGCTGGGCAGCGGCGTGGACACGACCGACGCGCTCAAACTGATCGAAAAGGGCTTCCGCAACGAGGAGATCCGTCAACACTTCCGCACCTGCCGCTCGCTCATTTCCGACGGAGCCTCGATCTCCTCGGCCCTGCACAGCCAGGATATCCTCGCCGACATGGACGCGGACATTCTCAGCATCAGTGAAAACACCGGCAGTCTGGTCAAGGGCTTCAGCCACATCTACCGCAACCGCCACGCCGGGCTGGAAGCACAGATGAAGCGCCTGACCACAGTCATCGCCACCGGAGCGCTGCTGTTCGTGTTTTCGCTCATCTTCCTGCTCGTTTTCGGCGTCGTCTCCTCGATCATGCAACTCAGCTCCTCCGTTCTGGGCGGATAAAAAATTGCCCGCGAAGGGACGCGAAGAAACGCCAAGTTATTCATTTCATAGGCTGCGCCATCATCAGCGAGTAGGCTACGTGGACAAAATGCGGAACGAGTCCGCGCAACCTAGAGCATGTCGCTTTAGGGTTCTCTCTCGGGCTGCGGGCGGGCTGTTAAAGCTGACAAGTGCCAGCCCCCAGATTGTTCCAGACGGAGGAGAAAAGTACCGGCGACTCTCCATGCGGACATAGGGTTAAAAACCATAACATTTATGTTAAATATGCAAAGCGTGTATTCTTGGAACTCTCCAAGCACTCCGGCAAACTATCATCTATGTCCAGCCCCTCCACCGGCGAAACCCTGCGCTACTATTTCCAACCGAAAACCCAACTTGGGCTCAACCTAAACGTCGATCTCTGCGTTTACGGCGGCAACTCCGGGGGCATTATCGCCGCTATCGCCGCACGCCGCAAGGGCTTGAGCGTCGCCCTGCTGGAGCCGGGACTCCACCTCGGCGGGCTGACCGCCGGCGGGCTCGGACTGACCGACATCGGCAACAAGTTCGCCATCGGAGGGCTTGCGCGGGAGTTCTACCGCCGTGTCGGCCAGTGCTACGGGCAGGGCGAGAACTGGCGCTTCGAGCCGTGTGTGGCTTCGCGCGTGTTCCGCGAATGGATGGACGAGCACGGCATCACCTGCCATACAGGAAGCTTTCTCGACACCGTGGAAATGTCCGGCGGATGTATCCAGGCTATCACTACAGAGAACGGTATCCGCGTGCAGGCCCAACAGTTTATAGATGCCAGCTACGAGGGCGATCTCATGGCCAAAGCCAGAGTCAGCTACACGGTGGGCCGCGAGGACAACAGCCTCTACGACGAGACCTACAGCGGGGAACAGGTGCTTGAGTATCATCAGTTCACCCTCGACGTCGATCCCTACCGTATCGAGGGCGACCCCTCCAGCGGACTGCTGCCGGGGATCGATTCCGGCGACTACGTGCGCGGGCGGGGCGACCGCCGTGTGCAGGCCTACAACTTTCGTCTCTGCCTGACCGACAACCCCGACAACCGCCTCCCCATCACCGAACCCGAGGGCTACGACCGGGCGGATTACGAACTGCTCGCGCGCTATTGCCGAGCCGGGCACGTGCCCGCCTTCAGCAAGTTCGACCGACTCATCAACAGCAAGATCGACCTCAACAACCACGGCGCCGTCTCGACCGACTACATCGGCATGAACCACGGCTTCCCCGAGGCCGGGTACGCCGAGCGCGAGAAAATCTTCCAGGCGCATGTGCGCTGGACCAAAGGGTTGCTGTGGTTCTGGGCCAGCGATCCGGCAGTCCCTGCCGAATTCCGGGATAATTTCAATAACTGGGGCTGGTGCCGGGACGAGTTCACCGCGACAGGCGGCTTCTCTCCCGCACTCTATGTGCGTGAGGCCCGACGACTCGTCAGCGACATGGTGATGACCGAGCACCACTGCATGGGTCGGGAAAAAATCGACGACCCGGTCTCGCTCGCCGCCTACACGATGGACTCGCACAACTGCCGCCGCCTTGTCATCGACGGCAAGGTCCGCAACGATGGCGACGTACAGGTCCACTCCGGCCCACCCTATCCAGTCTCCTACCGCAGTATCATCCCCCGGCGCGGCGAGTGCCGCAACCTCTTCATCCCCTTCTGCCTCTCGGCTTCGCACATCGCCTTTGGATCGATCCGAATGGAGCCGGTTTTCATGATCCTGTCCGAGTCCGCTGTCGAGGCGGCCGCTCTCGCGATGGAGAAAAGCATCGACGTTCAGGACGTGCCCTACCCCGAACTGCGCCAACGCCTGCTCGCCGCCGGACAGGTCATTGACCCGGTTCCTCCAGTCAAAAACATCCAGTCGGGCGAATAGCCGCGTCCGCGTCAACGGCGAAGCGGTCACGCACAACTCGCCGCTTGCCGGTTGTCACAGCCTTACCCGCAGTTGGCGGCAAACAGCCTTTCCGCTTTGCCTTTCACAACGCTAGAGCAACTGTGTCCCAGGCTACCCTGGGGCGAAGTCATTTTCTCCGGCTGGGGCGATGCCTGCGGTTAATGCCGAGCTGCTGGCTGCCCTCCCCAATCTGAAAGCGATTTTCTACAGCGCCCAGATCGTTCTCTCGACCAAGAGGGCCTGGCAACTGGCCGCCCATTCCCGGCAGAACCAAGGCTTCCCAGCCCCCTCCGACCGCGAATCGCCCGGCATGTACGGTGAGATCACCATTGGGCCACCCGTTGGAGGCAGCTGGCATGCAGATCCGGCTCTGCTCGCTGGACGAGCTTTTCGAGCAGGCCCTCGTCATGGCCTGATTCTAAACTGCTCACGGAGCACGTACATACCCCGCTGCGATAGAGAGGACAAGCTCAAGGCTTTCGCCAGGCAGCACTGCGCTCGCGCAGGTACGGCGTCAGGTCGAGATGGCTGTCCTTGGCCAGGGGTGCGTCAGCCTGCGGCAAGCCCTGGCGCAGACGCTCCAATACCCCGGCATAGGCCGGATCGCTCGCGAGGTTGGTATGTTCCCAGCTATCGGTCCGGTGGTCGTAGAGTTCTTCCGAGCCATCCTCGTAGCGGATGTAGCGGAAGTTCCGGTCGCGCACGCTGTGGTTATTGCGGCCATGCGTGGTAAGGGAAACATGTTCCCAGTCGGCCCGCTCGGGATCTCGCAGCAGGGGAACGAGCGAGTAGCCCTCCAGTGGCGTGCGGGCGGGAACCCCGGCCAGTTCCAACACCGTTGGATAAAAGTCGAGCAAGTTGACCGGCTGGTCGCTGGTCGCATCGGCGACAATCCCCGGCCCGGCGAAAATAAACGGCACCTTTGTCGAACGTTCCCAGAGCGCCATCTTGGCGAAGCGGTTTTTCTCGCCCAGGTGGTAGCCGTTATCCCCCATCAGCACGACGATGGTGTTGTCGGCGTAGGGGCTTCCGGCGAGGGCGTCGAGCACCTGCCCGATCTGGTAGTCGGTGAAGGCGACACAGGCCAAATAAGCTTGAACAATCGCCTGCCACTCTCCTGCCAGTTGTGCCCACTCCGTCGTCGGAAAACCCGGAATCGTGCAAAGTATCTGTGCAATGGCGGGCACGTCGTCCATGTCATCGGGCAGGTAAGGCGGAGTCTGCATCTCATCGCGCTTGAAAAGGTCGAACCACTTCTGCGGCACGTACCAGGGCACATGCGGGCGGACAAAACCCACGCCCATGAAGAAAGGCTCCTGAATGCCGGCGTCGATCCGCTCGACGGCCCACTGACGAATATCGTAGTCGGGCAGTTGCTCGTCCTTTTGCGGAAAAGCCCCCCAGTCCGTACTCGTGTAACGCGGGCCAGTCCAGTTGGGCTCGAAGTTCAGACGCATGTTCTCGGACGGCTTCGGACCGAAGCTGAAGCCGGGGCCATACTCGTCAAACGAGTGGGCCATGTCTCCGGCATGAAAGAGCTTCCCCGCCCCGAGCGTATGGTAGCCGTGAGCTTCGAGCAAATCGGGCAGAAAGACCGCCTCCACGCCCCCGGGCAGGTTGTCCATGATCTGGTCGTCACGGATGTGAAAATAAATCCCCGTCGTCGCGGCGGAACGTCCGGTCCACAATGCCGCCCGACTAGGTCCGCACAGTGGAGCCGGACAGTGGGCGTTGAGAAAGGTCAGCCCCTCCGCGGCCAGACGGTCCATATTGGGGGTGATCGCCTGCGGGTGCCCCTTCATCGGGCCGATCCAGTCATTGAGATCGTCCACCATGATGATAAGGAAATTCGGTTGCGTCGGAGTCGCTTGCGCACAGGCCAGCGTCGCAGTGACAAGAAAAGCGGATAACAGGGCGGGTAATCTCAGGGTCATTGCCAGACGAGGGTAGTGTTTTTCGGGCCGGGTTCGATGGTATAACGCATTCATATTGGTAACATTGTTAGTCCTCTTTGGCTTCACATGCGGACAAAAAGCAAGGGTGCGATGAATCTTTCCGCAACACAACTACCACTCAGCCAGCGGCTTGGACGGAGGTAATTTCGCCTGCCCATCGCCGCGCGGCTCGAAGAGCACTCGCCACTCGAAGTCCTCGCCGGGAGGGAGTTCCAGTTCAAAACCGAATTGGCGCAGAGCCGGATTCACCAAGTCGTACTCCGCCGGGGGAACATTCCGATCGAAGAGCCGGAACTCGACGCCCTCCAACCCATCAGCAAAAATGTCCAGCGTCTTGCCCGCCTGGCGCAAGCGCACGCGATCGCCCATCAGCTCGATGTCAGCCTCCGTCATCGCGGCCCACCTGACCCGCGTAACCGGACGCCATGCGGGCGTGCTCACCTCGTCCTGCACGAGCAGGGAATCGCCGTTGACGAGCTTCAGCCCACGGCTCGCGCTGTCTAGCTGGCCGGCATAAACCTCCGTCATATCCACGATGGAGAAGGGGCCCAGCGGGTCGTCCGAGAACCCGATGAAGCGGGCCTCGGCGTCCACGTTCTGCAATTGGCCGTTCACGGTCAGCGTGTTATGGCTGAAATTGTTGTTGCGAAAAATCTTCCAGCGGTCGCCCGACTGGCTGCGGTCCCAGTTGTTCAAGCCGGCCTGCTCCGCGATGTCATAGGACTGCATGCCCGCGTCCACAATCCAGCGCACGCCGCTGGCCTCCAGCACAAAAGAGCCGATGTCCAGATGTGAATGCGGGGGCGTCACCTTGCCCGCCCGTGTGCCGAAAAAAGTGGCATCATCCTCCCAGCCCGAACGGTGGAGGCTGACAGGAACCTCGCCGTCGGCATGCCAATGGTTTTGAGCCGGAGGCTGGAGGTTCTTCAACCCGGGAGCCCAGAGCAGCACCAGCGGATAGTGCTTCCAGTTGCCGCCCTCGTCGATGTGGTGGCGGATGCGTTCGCGCATGCTCCACATCAGGCTGGGGTTGCCCTGGTCCTTGGCAAACCACGGCATGGCCTCCAGCGGATATTTTCCCATCCCCGCGTCGCTGTAGTTAAACTCGGCACCCGTCGGCCCGCAGACATGCAGGTAATAGTTCGCCGTGCCCATAAAACCGGGATTGGTCTCCTTCAGGCCAAAGGTTTCACCCAGGGCGGTCTGAAGCGCCTCCAGCATAATCGCGGTGTATCCGGTGCCATAGCCCCAGTAGGTCGGGCCTTCCGGATAGGCGCCGTCAGGTTCGTATTTTTCCAGCGCGATGGGCACGTTTTTAACAGCTCGCTCCACCAGCGTGGCAGCGGCTTCGGGCTGATCCTTCATCACCGCGAGCGAGGCCATGACCAGTCCGCTGTTGCAAACCTGATTCCAGTTGCTGCCGGTGCTGACCCAGCCTCCGCCCACCAATCCGGGCTCGATGGCTTTTTCGATAATCGCCTTGCGCACGGTCTCCCGCACTTGCGGCGAAAGATCATCATAGAGCCAGTCGTAACCGATGGCCATGCCAGTCGCCATCTCCCCAACATCGAGGAAGTGGCTCGGGTTCCAACTCGGAAAAGCCGCCACCGCGAGCATCTCCTTTTCCGCTCCCTTGAGGTATTTCTTCTCGCCGCTCATGCGATAGGCAAAGGCCAGATACTCCACGCGCCGGAGGAATTCGCGCGACACCGCCAGCAGCCGCGGCCCGATCACTTGATAGGAGACCGGAGGCTCGGCGGCGTACACATCCGCCAAGGCCAGGAGGTTCGCATAGGCGTCGCGGTAAAGCGCCTCTGCCTCGATCTTATCGGCCAGCGCCTGCTCCTCGCCCTTGGGAAAAAGCAAATACGGATGCTGCCGGTCTTTGTTCTTTTCTATGCGCATGGCGACATCCGGCTCCGCGGCAAAATTCGCAGTTGGCAGGTTCATACAAGCAACGGCCAGAATAAACAGGGCGCATTTTTTTTCGACCAAGAATTTCATAAAGCAAAACACCATTGATAACCACGCCAAGCACCGGAACTACTCAAGACTCCTGCCTTTCGACAAAAAAGCCGAGCGCGATCGCCATGCACAGACAGCCGCGCCCGACTCGCGATAAATCAGTCGGCCACAACCAAAGTCAGCGTGGCGGGAGGTTTCCCGCTCTCCCGGGCCGCGATATTATAGAAGCGCGTTCCGTTGTGGGAAAAGGCCACCGTCGCCTTACGGTCACCAGAGTTGAGCGCCTTTATCAGCGCCTGCTTCGCGTCCTGCGCGGAACTTTTCTCAGAACCGAAAACGATCTCACCGAGCTCGCCGGGATTCCCCGTATTCGAGCCTAAATGAATCACGTTCTGGCCCTCGCCCGCCGTAAAACCGTCCAAGTCGGTAGCGGGGACATTAGCGGGCGCGTTATTCCAGGTGATCGCCTCCTCGGTCCAGTCGTTGGCCCCTTTCCCCGTGATGAGGAAGTAGCTGGCCGAGCGCCCGCGCTTGGTCGAATAGAAGACCGTGAAGGACTCGATATCTTTAACCGGGGGAAGCCCGCTGGCATCGAACATCAGATAGCCCTTGGACACCGGACGCTCACCGCCATCCGTAGAGTCCTGGGCCTTCACATTGGTATCCGAGCCGAGATTCGTGCCGGGCAGCACCTGGTCCACTGTCGCATCAGCCGCTACCGACAGCTTCACGGTGGCCGCGCCTGTTATGTTGGCGATCAGCACGCACGATGCTGCCACCGCCAGATATACTTTCATATTCACGATAATGCCTTATCTTCAGGTTATCACTCAAGCTTGCTTGCGACGACGCGCCAACACAGCGACGGCAAGCATGACACCGCCAAAGATCGCCGCGTATGTCCCTGGCTCAGGCACGAGGGTCAGTTCCAGTGTAGGAGGGATAAAACCACCCGTATGTTCGCTCGAGGCAAAGCGGGTATAGCGGTCGCCATTACGCATGAGCCCCAGCGTAACCGTGCGGTCACCGCTATTGAGCGCGCTCAGCAGCAGGGCCTTACCGTCCACTCCGTCCGTCTCCAGCGTCAGAAAAGTCAAGCTGACGACCGAGTTCACAATACCTTCAATAGTGCCGATCTGTGTAACGGTCTGATTGGCACCCGCGATGAATTCATTCCCGTCCGTCTGGTTGGCCGGAGCGTTATTCCACGTGATGGTATCTTCATCCCAGGCCACCTCACTGCCATCGTTGTTTACGATCAGGTAGACCCACGCGACACGCGCATAGGGAGCCGTGTAGTAAGCCGAAAAGCTGACATCCGTAACCGTATCAAGGGAACTGGCATCGAACTTGAGGTAACTTTTCCTTTGATTCTTCGTCTGCGCCAATTCGGCAGAAGACCCGAAGTTTGTATCCGGAGCGAGATCGTCGATCATGGCATCATCGACGGTAGTCAGATCAACTTCAACTTGAGACAACCCCCAAACCGGGGCTAACAAAGTCACAAAGCAAACAACAAAAAATGACCTACTAATTTTACTCATAATAACAGATATTTTGGGGTTAGCACTACTCGTCCCTGACGAACTACTTCATCAAAACGATGATAGTAGAATCCATGCCTTAACACGAACGGTCAACCGTGATTGATCCGAGATCATCAGTATGACCCAGATGCATACCGGCATCATCGACTGCTCTGTGAGGCCTCTACCGCCCCGATCACCCTCCCCTACTGCTATAGCCTGTACCGACGGAACTGCTCCTGCGGGGCGTGAACCTCCTCCATCAGCGCACGCATGCGCCGAACGATCCGATCCTCAAAGACAGCGACCGGGTCCGCCACACCATCCGATACAGATACAGCTCAGCGCAGCAAGAAACCTCGCCTCACTCACCACCCCGGGCATCGCTCTCACCACTCGCCACGCCCAGCGGCTCAATCCTCAACGGCTGCGTGGTATCGGCTGGAACGGTGGCCGCAAAGGCGCGCCCATCGGAAAGCCGGAACACGAAAGTATCCGCGTCCACCTGCTCACAATCCGCCAGCGTAAGCTCGGCTTCGGCGCGAACCGGTACTAGCAGCGTGAGAAAACGCACGTCGTCTTTACCCCATTTCATGTGACGGATGGTGGTGGCCGGAACCGGGTCGCGATCCTTGCGCTGAAAGTTCCAGCCAATGATCGGATCGGTGCCGGCGGAAACCGTTTCCGTGTCAAGGAGCGAGGTATCGAGCGCCGCCACCAGTATATTAGGCTTGCCCGGGTCGGCTGTCGCAACCGCGTCATAGATACCGTCCGGCCCCTCGACCGTGGTGCTGTCGAGCGTCCAGCGCAGTTCGTAATCATGGCTCTCTCCGTCCAGCGAGACGAGCGTGTCCGCCACCAGCACGATATCCGGGTGCAGGAAAAAGACCCGCCGGTACTGCGCCGCAGGCTTGCCCCACCCTTTATTAAAGTTACCGCCCTCGGTGTAGGGGTAGGAGTCGGATTCACCGGCCAACCCGTAAGAGTCGGTGTACTCCCCGGATGCCCGGTCCCAGCCCGGACCGGTCTCGAAGGTGAAGTCCTCCAGCGGTTGGTCATAGGGAATGTAACCGCCGGACTTGCCCCACTTGCGGCGCTGCGGCCGGTTGTCAACCAGTGCCGTGTTGTGCGAAAAGGTGTCGAGCGCCCACGTCGAAAATCCCTCCGTCCCATAGACGCCGTGTCCGGGGTCGATCAATATCTCACGGCCATAGGCCCACATCACCAGGTTGAGTTTGTCCTGATGCGCGTGCCCCAGCCCGATTGAGCCGACATCGAAACCGACGTAGTTCGCGTCCGATTCCCAACCCGTGCGCATGGCGATATAGCCCGCGTACGGAAGCGCCACGGACAGATAGTCCGGCTCGCTCCCCTGCTCTCCTTTACTGACAAACCACTGAAAAAGCGTATTGTCCGGGTAATAATCCAGCGCCTTCTCAAGCTCCTCCCTGAGCCTGACTGCGCCCGAGTCCTGGTACTCCGGCAAGGTTCCATCCGGAGAGACGAGCGTCGCGCTGACGGCAAAAAGCCGTTCACAGCCGTCCACCAGTTCGGCCAACCGGGGGCTGCTCCGGCCCGTAATCCGGGCGATCTCAACGATCGTCAGGTAGTTGGTAAAAGCATAGTGGTAGCCGGGCGACTGTTCGACCCCCATCCCGTCGTGCAAGTAGCCTTTGTCAAGATCTCCGAGCGCCTGATCCACCGCGTAGCTGCGCCATTCATCTGCCCGGACCAGTTCGGGAAAAGCCGAACCCGCCGCGTAAAGCCCCACCATGGCGTAGGCAATCTTGTTGCCCGTCGGCCAGTGACGGCGCTTTGCGTACTCGGCCTGCTCGATGACGGACTTGAGAAAGTTCGTGATATCCTGATCGGTAAATTCCGGCGCCTCCCGAAAAGCCGCAAATGCCTGTGACCATCCGCTACGCAGGCGGATGGCTGCCTTCATTGCGTCCCAGTAGTAGTTCCCTTTGTCATCGGACGGAGGTGGGCACTGCTCGATAAAGCTGCGCAAAAGACCAACCCATGTCGTGGCCACTTCCGGTTCCCCCGTCGCCAAATAAGCCTGGGCAATGCCTCCCCACCAGTACATGCGCGGGAAAAACCCCTCCCGCGCGCCGGGCATTTTTTTGTCGTAGTCGATGGTGTACTTGCCCGTCCAACGCCCTTCCAGCAGCTTGTGCATGAGCAGGTCGCGGGCCGTCTGAATGCCATTTGAGCGCTGCTCCGGGGTCAGCGCGGTACCCTCGCTCGAGCCCTCCCAAACAGGGATCTCCCGCGAGCGGTAATACTCGGCCAGACGGGCCTTGGCCGCGTCATAATCTCCCGCCGCCACTGCCGTCCGTACCGCCGCCATGCCCGGAAACTCCAGGTCGATCTCCTCCGTAAAAAAGCGCTCGTCAGAAAATCGCTGATTGAGGGCGGGAATGTCCGCCGATGGCATCTGCGCCTCCGCCCCTGGGGCCGATACCGCGCACGACAGCCAAAAACAGGCGCATTTTCCAAAGGTGGTCAACAGGGCAAACAAGGGCTTGGGCAATCTCATATAGGCAATAGTTCAAGGCTCATCATTACGTTTCCAATTAATTCATTATAAAACAAAAGTCATACAGATTAGTCATCCACGCCTATGACTAGCGCGGCTTAAATAGAGTCGTAGCCGGCTGCTCAAAGACCGAATGGCTAAATAGTTAAATGGCTAATTGTTGTTTTCTACGTTTCACATCCAACAATTAACAATTAGCCATTTAGCCATTTAGCCATTCAAAGACTGTGGCTACAGTATTTTTTGAAACGCTTTAGGCATAACAAAACAGTATAATGAGAGAACAAACTGAAACGCATGACCATCTCCCTACCCATTCGAAGAACGGTCGATGATCGTTTTTCCGAGGTAGAAGCGCTGCTTGACCGCGATATGCTCGACGCTCTCGGGCACCCCCTTCTCCCAGTTATGCAGGAGCGAGATCAGGCGCTGCGCGGCGATCTCTCCCGTCCGCTGGCTGTCCAGCACCATACCCCCGGTATCCGCCGCCTCGGTCAGCAGGTGAACGCCAAAGGAAACATCTTCGGGGATGCGGATGCCGGCCCGCGTGAGGTCTTCCACCACAGCGCTGCCCGCCGAAACAATGACCCCGTCAATGCGGTTTTTCCGAATCCAGTCGGCGATCGCCTCGATATTCTCGCTCATATCCCCGATGCGCTTGACCAGTTCGGCACCGGGGCGCTTCGCCAGGTAAGCCCGGGCCAGGAACGCACCCAGGATGTGGTGCGCGGTCCGGTCATCAGACTCCTCATCGACGAGCAGGCCGATCCGCTTGTGGCCCAATTCCTCGTACTTGCGGTAAATGGTCTCCACGCCCGAGAAGAGCTCGCCGTGGACGACATGGAACTGCGGCTCAATCAGCGAAAACCCCAGCGAGACGGCGGCGAAGTCACTCAAGTCCAGGTCGATCCGGGTATCCGGAAGCTGTTGCGGCGCGAGAATCAGGCCCTCGATTCCGCGCGAGCGGAGCATGGTGCGGAAGCGCTCCGGGGCCATCTCAGGGTTTGCCAGCCAGTGTGTTTCCAGCCGGTAGCCGGAGCGCAGGAGTGCGCGCTTGACCCCCTCGTAAAACTCATAAAAAAGCCGGTGGCGCTTCCAGCCCTCACGCTCTTCGAAGTTCGTCACCCAGGCGATGGTGCCCTTGTAGCTGGGGGTATTTTTCTTGTTGCGATAGGCGGCCAAAGCGCTGAGCCGCGGATCGACACGGTAGCGCGAACGCTCGGCCTCCGCTCTCACACGCTCCTTCACGGCGGGGGAGATTCGGGGGTGGTCCGCCAAGGCGAGAGAGACGGACGACTGGGAAAGCCCCAGCCGCCTGGCCAGATCGCGCTGGGTGACGGGCATGTCCGGAGAACTGTTCATCGCTGCATTAACTTTAAAGTAACTCTGTCCGGGCTCACAGTCCGCTCACTTCCGGCGGAGGAGGGGTTGGAATCGGTGAATCATAGAAGCGCTTGACCTCGATCTTATCCTTACCACCTCGCGCATCGAAAATGAAAAACAGCGTGTTCAAGTCCGGATTGTTACCCCAGACCGTGCTGAAAGCAACCTGCCAGTCATCGTTCGCATATCGGGCCAGCCGCAGGCTCAAGTTGTTATTCTTGTTGGCCTCGGGGTGGATCTCCGCGTAGCCCCCGCGCTTGAGCGAGAAGCGTTCGCCTCCGGACTCACCCACGATCGGGTAGGAGGACATATTGTAGAGGATCGTTTGCCCGCGCTTACCGACAAGGCCGTCCCTCGGGATCGCGGCCAGGCGGTACTTCGCTCCTTCCGTCGCGTCTTTGCTCTCCGAGAAAAGAAGCAGGAAGTTTTTCCCGCCCGCTGGCAACACCGCCGAACCCACCGGATTGTAAAGCGGGGCACCGGTCTCATCCGTCCCCACTCCCGGTTGATAGAAAATGATCTGGTCCCCGACCGCCGTGATTTCGACGGGTGGAGAAACCCGCCGCTTGGAAAGATTGCAGCGGACCCAGCCGCCCCCTTTTGCCTCGCGGACAAATACCGGCTCGGCATGCTCCGAGAGCAGCAGGGTCTTCACGTTGACCTTGCGCGTCGGAAGCGGCTCCTGCTGCGCCCGCAGCGTGAGACCACACAGGCCGACCAGGAGAGAGAGAGCGAAAATAATTGTTCGGTTACTCATAGGGGGTTTTCATGGAACCATTCGAGACTGACAATTTTGAACCGGCGGCCGAAGTCTTTGTTTTCCTGAGTGAGAGCGGTGTCGTCAGGTTCTACAGTCGGAGCGTTGCTCGCGTCCACATATTCCGCCGTCCGCTGGACAATCGCCTGCAGGTAAATGCCCGCGCCGCTCTGCCCAACGACGCTGCCCGGACCTTCACCGTAGACCACGACCTTGAAGGTATCGCCCCGCGTCGTTATCACCGGCCCGATGGCCGAGAGAATGTCGGCCTGCGTCAAGTCGCCAGTGATGCCAGCCCCCTGCTTGATCTCCCCGTCTGCGAACGTCGAAGTGCCCGGCAGCAGATTGGCGTCTTCGAGGCCGTAGTCGGACTCGAAAGTATCATTGATCGTCGTCGCGTCGATCGCGGCCTGCAACGCGCCCACCTTCCCCAATGCTCCGGTGACAAGGCGGCGGTTGACGAAATCAGCGAGGTTCATGAACGGCCCTCGCGCACGAACCTGCGCCACGATCGCGTCCGCCAGCTCCCTCACCTGCTGCTCGGTCAACTCCCAGTGCCCCTGATACCACTCGGCTTCATTCGTGCCGGTCAGCGGCCGGGTGAAGCGAAAGACCGCCCGGCTCATGTCGGGAGAGGCCACCGTCCCGCTGTCGAGATTGTAAACCTGGACATTGGAGTCGGTCAGGCTGCCCAGCAGCGCGGCCCAGGCCTTGGTGGAAGTGGTATTTACATTAAAAGCGCCGTCGATTGTCAGGTACTGGGCGGCGTTGTCATAGGAGTCGATATCGGTAAGTGCCGCCGACCCGCCGTTAATGTTGAGCCGACTGTTCGGAAGAGACATCACTGTGTCCTCCGTTGTGTCATCCGGCAGCGAGGACAGGAAATACCGGTCGAACAACGCCGTGTTCAACAGCCAGCTCAAGTCCATCTGGGTTTCTCCGCCGGAGATCCCCGCCGCGTACGCCACGCTCAAGTGCGGATTGGCCCAGGAATTTCCCAGCGCCAGCGCCGGGAGGTTCGCCCGGTAGCTCAGGTTGGCGTTACGAAACTCGGCCAGGCTCTGCGGGAACGCCCGCGGCAGATCGAAGAGAATAACATTGGACTGGCCCGCCGCCTCGATACTGGTCCCCCAACGGCCTTTCAAGAGATTCCCGTTCGGGGTGCTCTCAAAGTCCTGGTACAGCGGCTCCGTATCCGTCGCGTCGACGGCCCAGTTCGGAGGCTCTTCATCGGCATAATCGGCGGAAAGAATTCCATGATAATAAGCCCGCGGGTTGAACGCAGCAACCACTGGCACCCCCTGGTCATCCTCTTCGCCCGCGTGCTTAAGGCGAATGTCATACCCGCCCATATCGAGCGCACCGATCACAAGTCCTTCATCGATATCGCCGTCCCCATCGGTGTCCAGCGCGATAGGCACATCCTCCGAATAGCCGTTTCCATCGGGTTTATCCAAACCAAAGCCCGACACCTGCTGAATCAGATAAGTACCGCTGGAGTTTCTTTTTGAAAACTGCACCGATGCGCTCTTGGTTGTGTTGCCTTTTGAGTAACTCGAATGCGTATTCCAGTTGAGGCCGATCCAGTCTCCTTCCTGTAAATTTTCAGTCGCATCCGCCGCCACGTATTCAATACCCGCGTTGTCATTGAGATACGGATCAAGCGTGACGAATATCTGCCCTTTGCCGCCCTTGGACAGATTATCAGCCGGAACAAGATCTTTCATCCCGAACGTGCGCGACTCACCCGGCTGGATGACGCGGTCCTCCGGTTCGAGCGCGCTGCCGTCGAGCCGGAAGGTGAAGTAATCACGTCCTGCGTCTGAAATGTCCCGCAAGGTACCGCTGAAGAAGCTGGCACCATTTTTTGTGAAGTTGAAAAACGGCTTGAGGTAAACCTGGAACTCGTAGCCGTCGGACAAGGTAAGCGGAACGTTATAAGGGTTCCACAAGGTCACCCGCGGATAAATCACCAGAGTGAGATTATAGGTGGAGGCGATCGTCCCGCTGCCGGCATTTTCCGAGGCCGTGGCTCGGTAGTACAGTCCGAACCGTGTCATGAGCGGGGCGATGTCATTCTCCCGGGGTTCCTCGTCCGCAAAGAAACCGCCGAAACGCTCGGTGAACTCGGGAGCCTGCGCCTGTAGTTCGGTCTCACGTTCTGGCATGAGGGCGTAGTCGCGCAGGATGTCCCAGCGAGGCACGGTAAAGTCCACGCCGTTCCTCCACGCCTCATCGATGTCATCGGGCTCGATAATGCGTTCGTCTTCCAGCGTATTGCTAAAGACCGTATCATCCTGAAAGGCAGCGGTGAGGTTCTTGCGCAGGCCGCCATGCTGGGTGTCCACCAGCAGGCCATAGCCCTCGGCAGTGTAATGGTGGAAAGTCTCGTCGTAGTAGTCTTGCCGGCTGGCGCCACTACCGTGCAGATCAGCAATCGCGGCGAAGTCCGAGTCCAGCAGCGGCAGCGTCTCCAGGTTATAAACACGGTCCCAGCTCCCCCAGTTCTCAGACTTCCAGACCGTGACGCCGCCCAGCCGCGTGTCCATGTCCAGCGCGTTGGTCTGCGGCAGAAAGACGCGGGCCTTTTCAGTCGCGGTGTCACTCTGACTCTCGCGCCGGTAGGGGTCGTCGATATTGACCTTGGCCTTGAGGCTCTCGTCCGAAATCCAGTAAGCGTATTTTCCATTCGAAAGCCCGCTCCCGCTGTCCACTTCGACCAGAGGGACGGCAACCTGATTCTCAACTCTGGCCGAGTCCTTGCCCACGATCGTCATATTGCTGGCGGGCAGGTTATCATAGGCGTTTTCATTCGCCATCGCGGCGGGATTACCGGAAACCAGCCACCCTAGAAACACTCGCTGCCCCGGATTCTGCGGGTCCCACGAAGATGAATCCCAAACGCCGGTCCAGTAGCGCGTGTTCGTAGCGTCCTCGTCGATCAGCGCGACATTGGCTGTGGCCCGCTGATCTGGCCCGGCCAGACGCTGAAGCTCGCCCAACGCAGTCAACAGACCTAATTCAGCGTTTTTCTTCGCCTCAAGCGTGGCGCGGGAAACCTCGGAAGTCGCGATGTCCACTCGCGTCAAGGTAGCCAAAGACATCAGCAAAAGCAGCACGAACGCCATCAGTGTCAGCGCGATGATGAGAGCGAAACCTTCTTTACTGGCATTTTTGTTAATCATCGGGGCTGAGTTGGGGGACGAAACCCGGTTGTCTATTAGCGAGGATAAAGTTTAGAATCACCGGAGAAAGCAGGGGGTATTAATCCGATGACTCATTAATTCACGGTCTTTTCCAACATGACAAGTAAACCCGTAGAACGCCATCAGTCATACTGATGACATAACGCACACATACGACTCCAACATCCAGCATTACGATCAAATTTCAAATGACTACTAACTGTTTAAAACAAGAGGATTATCCGCAATAAACCACCAAACAAAGATACAACACATCGCCCATAAGCTAATCATAATCGACAGGCTCGGAACGCCTCCGACAGAGCGAGAATGTCTATCCTCAAGACAGAGGCACCCTTTTGTTTACAACTCGATCAACCAACAATTATCACTTACAACTAAGCTCTAACTGATACCAGCGACGCAATATTGCCATAGAGCGGTTAAAAAAACACTGTAGCCACCATAGTTAAATGGCTAAATGACCAATTTTTAATTGTTGGATACGGAACGGAGAAAACAACAATTAGCCATTTTAACCATTTATCCATTCGGCCTCTTTGTGGAGGCTACGAATTTATTTAACCGCCCTAATGCGTTTTGACACCCCGTGCCGTTTCCCCAAATTAAGCCAAAGCCAGCTAACACACTCCATACCTGCCACCCATGAGTACGCCAAATATTGTTATTCTCGATGCTCAGACGTTTCACTTTCCGGACAAAACGCCGTGGGCTCCCATTGAAAAACTCGGTCACGTCACGATCCACGACCGCACGGAAAGCGCCCCGGCCGTCATCACCGAGCGCTGCCGCGACGCCCAGATAGTACTGACCAATAAAGTTCCCTTCGACCGGGAAACCCTGGCCGGTTTGCCCGGACTCAAGCTCATCTCAATGCTGGCTACCGGCTACAACGTCATCGACATCGAGGCTGCGACCGAGCACGGAATCACCGTCTGCAACGCACCCAGCTACGGCACCAGTTGCGTCGCCCAGCATACCGTCGCGCTGATGCTCGAGCTATGCAACCGCGTGGGCGAGCACGCTGAGAGCGTCCGCCGGGGAGACTGGGTGCGTAGCCCGGATATCGTCTATTGGCTCCAGGCCCCGCGCGAGTTGGCGGGCCTGACCATCGGCCTGATCGGGCTGGGGGAAATCGGGCGCGGCGTGGCCGAGCGACTACGCCCTTTCGGCTGCGAATTCATCGCCTACACGCCGAGTCGCCGCAACGGCCCGGACTGGCCGGAGTTTTCATGGGCCAGCTCGGTGGAGGAAGTCTTCGAGCGGGCCGACATCGTCTCTTTGCACTGCCCGCAGACGGCAGACAACGCCGGGTTCGTCAACGCCACCAGACTCAGCCGGATGAAGCGCGGCAGCTTCATCGTCAACACCGCCCGGGGAACGCTCATCAACGAGCACGATCTGGCCGCCGCCCTCCGCAACGGGCCACTGGCCGGAGCCGCCCTCGATGTCGTCGCGCACGAGCCGATGCTCCCCGACAACCCGCTACGCACACTCGACAACGCCTTCATCACCCCGCACCTGGCCTGGGCCAGCGAACCCAGCCGCCTGCGCCTGATTGAAATCAACGCCGCGAACATCGCTGCCTTCCTCTCGGGCAAGCCGCAGAACGTCGTCAACGGCTGAAACAACAAACGCCCAGGTCCGCTTTTCCAGAGAGCCGCGCATCCGTTCCCCAATTGACTCCATTCCAAGGGCTTTTTCTGTATCCGAAAACAACTACAATTCCTCCGAGTACCCGAAACGGGCCGCCTGGCTGGGCACTGAGCATTTCTCCTTCTTCCCGGTAGCCTCGCCCGCCAAGAGCTTCCGGGCATGATAATTCTGACTGGCCCCGACGACACCGATGTACAGGATACGGAATTTCTGATGACCACCGTCCCAAACTTTCTCCGCAGGGCGCTCGTACTGCTGGCCACGCTGGCGATCCCGCTCACAACCGGAGCCGAACCCGTCGCCAGCGACTCTGCCTCATCGGCGCAAGCGCCCATTTCGGTCGTTGACGCACCCGCGACAGACGCAGTCCGCGTCATCTATTTCTATCAGGTCGGCTGCGGCGAATGCGCCCAGGCCCAGTCGTGGTTGGAGGAACTGCACGCGGCCATGCCGGAGCTGGTGATTGAAAAACACGACATCCACTCGCCCGAGGCCATGCGGCTCAACGAAGCCCTTGCCGCCCGCTTCGACCTGCCGGAAAGCCAGCGCCTGCTGGCCCCGGCGGTATTCACGCGAGCCGGGGCGCTGGTGCGCGGAGATATCACTTTTGGCTCGCTGGCGGACCTGCTCGACAATGCCCTGGCCGCGCCACCGGCAGATTGGGCCCCCTCCCCCGGCACGGCGGACCTGGACCAGTCGGCGGAAAGCATCCGCCAACGCTTCGAAGGCATGACCGTCTGGATCGTGTTCGTGGCCGGACTGCTCGACGGCGTCAACCCCTGCGCCTTTGCCACGATCCTGTTTTTCCTCTCCTACCTGCACGTCACCCGCCGCAGTCCGGCCCAGATGCTCCAGGTCGGGGCGGCTTTCGCGCTGGCGATTTTCCTGACCTACCTCGCGCTGGGGGTAGGCTTCGCGCAGGCCATCAGCCGGGCCGGGGCCATCCGGCTCGTGGCCGAGATTTTCAACTGGGTGCTGGCCGTGGCCGCCCTCGTGCTCGCGGTGTTGAGTATCCGCGACGGTGTGCTGTGCCTGCGGGGACGGCTCAACGAAACCGCCCTCAAGCTCCCGATGTTCCTGCGCAAGCGGATCAACGCCGCCATCCGTCACGGGGCCAGGCACCGGCGCGTCGTGCTGGCCGCCTTTGGCGCGGGGGTGATCGTCTCCGTCCTCGAACTGGCCTGTACCGGCCAGGTTTACGCCCCGGTCATTCTTTATGTGCTCCACACCGGAGCGGAGAAATCCGCCGCCTTCGGCTACCTCGTGCTCTACAACCTGGCCTTTACCGTGCCCCTGCTCGTGGTTATCGTGCTGGCCTTCTTCGGCCTGAGCAATGAGCGCCTGACCGGCTTTTTCCAACGTAACGCGGCACTGGTCAAATTCGCCACCGGCGGGCTTTTCCTCCTTATCCTCGCCCTGCTGCTGAGCACGATGATCGTGCTGTAGCTCCGGCTGGAGCCGCGCAGAGTGGAACCAAGTTCCCCCTACGCGTCCATTAATGCTTCTCGAACCCGGTGTTTAAGCTGGCAAAGGAGTCTCAATGTTCTCTGTGCCCTCTGTGGTTAAAACAAAAACCATTTCCCATCGCAAAAACGCTCCTACTCCGCGCCCTCGACCGGGACACTCAGGGATGCGCCGTTGTCGGCGGGAGTCAGCCCGAGGATGAACGGGGCCGCGATCTCGGCCCAGGCGGCCGGATCAATCTCCTCCCCCGAGCGTTCCTCGCCCCAGTGATCGCGGAGCATGTCCGTATCGACCACGCCCGGCGAGAGCGGAATGCAGGCCAGCCCCGCCGGGAGGTCTTCGGCCACGGCCTTGCTCAGGCCCTCGACCGCGTACTTCGAGGCGACGTAGGCCGAGAAATTCTCAACGGCGAAACGCCCCACCCCCGAGCTGAGATTGACCGCGATCCCGCTCCCGCGCTCGATCATGGCCGGGAGGAAGGCTCGCAGGACATTGGCCGTGCCCTTGATGTTCGTGTCGATCACGCGGTTAAAATCCTCTCCCGGCAGTTCCCAGAAGGGGACTCCCGAGTGGGCTACCGCCGCGTTGTTAATCAGGAAGTCCGGCGGCCCGAAGCGGTCCAGCACGTCGAGCGCCCAAGCCTGCACGGCTCCGGCGTCGAGCACATCCACCACCGAGAGGTACGGGTCGGGGTCGAGCTCGTGGCGCACCACCTCCACCGCCTCGAAGCGCCGCCCGCACCCGATCACGGTGTGCCCGAGGGCGGTAAACTTTTCTGTCAGGGCGCGACCGAGGCCGCGCGTCACACCGGTGATGAGAATCTTACGGGGATCAGCTTCGCTCATGCCGCCAACATGAACAGGTTTTTACCAAATAGCGAACCGGACCCCGGTTTTCCCCGCCCATCGGGCCGATCCCGCCCCCACGTCAGCGCAGGGCGGAGTCTTTAGATAAAACCTTGCGTTGGGCGGCGGGTTTTGCGTGAGTGTGTGGCTTTTCTGCCATGAAACGCACGCATACTTGCAGCCAGCTTTCCAAGTCCGATGTGGACTCGGCCGTGACCCTGATCGGCTGGGTCGAATCCGTCCGCGACCACGGCGGGGTTCTTTTTGTGGACCTGCGCGACCGTGAAGGGATGACCCAGGTGGTCTTCGATCCGGACCGCCCGGACATCCACGGCCAGGCCGGACATCTCAAGGACGAGTCCGTCATCCAGATCACCGGCAAGGTCCGCGCCCGTACGCCCGAGACCGTCAACGCCAAGATGGCCACCGGCGAGATCGAGGTCTATGCCGACTCGTTGATCGTCCACAATGCCTGCGAGACGCTGCCCTTCCCGCTGGAAGAGGAAAAGGCCGACAAGGTCAACGAAGACCTGCGCCTGACCTACCGCTACCTGGACCTGCGCCGCAAGAAGATGCTCAACCTGCTCAAGCTGCGCAGCAAGGCCTCCAAGAGCGTCCGCGACTACCTGAACGCCAATGGCTTCCTCGACATTGAGGTGCCCGTCCTCTTTAAAAGCACGCCCGAGGGCGCGCGCGAATTCCTTGTCCCCAGCCGCCTCAACCCCGGCGAATTCTATGCCCTGAGCCAATCCCCCCAGCAGTACAAACAGATGCTCATGGTGGCCGGGGTGGAGCGCTACTACAGCATCGCCCGCTGCTTCCGCG
This sequence comes from Ruficoccus amylovorans, assembly GCF_014230085.1. Taxonomy (NCBI): domain Bacteria; kingdom Pseudomonadati; phylum Verrucomicrobiota; class Opitutia; order Puniceicoccales; family Cerasicoccaceae; genus Ruficoccus; species Ruficoccus amylovorans. The sequence goes on from NZ_JACHVB010000063.1 coordinate 50,075, forward strand.
ACGAGGACTTGCGCGCCGACCGCCAGCCGGAGTTCACCCAGATCGACCTGGAAATGTCCTTCATCGAGCGCGAGGACATGTACGCGCTGATCGAGGGCATGCTCAAGAAGGTCTGGAAGGACGTGCTCGACGTGGACATCCCCACGCCCTTCCCCCGCCTGCCCTACCCCGACGCCATGAACCGCTACGGCTCGGACAAGCCGGACACGCGCTTCGGGCTGGAGATTCAGGACTTTACGGAAGACTTCGCCAACTCCTCGTTCAAGGTCTTCAAGGGCGCCATCGACAACGGCGGCTGCCTCAAGGCGTTCAACGCCAAGGGCCTGGGCGACATCACCCAGGGCGAGGTCAAGTCCCTCGAAGATATCGCCAAGACCCTCGGGGCCAAGGGCCTGGCCTACATCGTCGTGCGCGGTGACGACCCCGCGAACTGGCGCTCCCCGATTCTCAAGTTCATCTCCGAGGCCGAACTTAAGGCCCTGCGCGAGCGCCTCAACATCGAGGACGGCGACCTGATTTTCTTCGCCGCCACCGGCTGGGAACAGGCCTGCGCCATTCTCGGACGCATTCGCCTGGAGTCCGCCCAGTTGCTCGTCAAGCGCGGCAAGATGGAGATTTCCTCCGACCAGTACAACTTCCTCTGGGTGGTGGACTTCCCGCTCATGCTTTTTGATGAAGAGGCCGGCCGCTACGTGGCTTCGCACCACCCCTTCACCGCTCCCGTCCCCGAGGACGTGGAAAAGCTCACCACCGACCCGAAGAACATCCGTTCGCAGGCCTACGACGTGGTCCTCAACGGCTCGGAACTCGGCGGCGGCTCGATCCGTATCCACCAGCCCGAGCTTCAGAACAAGGTGCTGCGCGACGTGCTCGGCATGAGCGAGGAAATCGTCGAAAGCCGCTTCGGCTACATGCTCAAGGCCTTCAACTTCGGTGCCCCGCCCCACGGCGGGATCGCGCTGGGCCTGGACCGCATGTGCGCCATCCTCGGCAAGGCCAAGAGCATCCGCGATGTTATCGCCTTTCCCAAGACCCAGAAGGGGCAGGATCTGATGGCTTCCGTGCCCGGACCCGTTCAGCCCAAGCAGCTCCGTGACCTCCATGTGGCCACGGTCGAGCTGCCCAAGGAATGACCCCGCCGCCCCTGAGGCGAGCGCCTTAAAGGCACTCAGAGTCCAACGTTCATATTTTTAGCATCTTCATCGCCCCGCCCGGCCCAGCGCCGGACGGGGCTTTTTTTTGCTCATTTCTCAGTCCTCACGCGATTGCGCGCGGGCGGGCCGCGCCTGCTCATCCGCTTTTTCCAACCAGCTGAGGCAAGTTTTAACGGAATTTTATCCAAACCGGCACGGATCGGTTCACCACATGCTTAGCCATTAGTCGCCAGCAAGTTAAGAGATAAAAGCGAGCAGTCATCTCAGAATAAGCAACGCTCTCGCTGGCTTTTTTTAGCGGATCGCGATTCTACGGAAAGGGTTGGCACGCCCACTGCTTTAATGCCCCTGCCTAAACTTAAACCGAAACAGCATACGCTCTGATTTCTAACTAACCCTGAACAATATCATGATAACAAAACTCAGATTCTGGAAGTTTCTGCTGCTCATGTCTGGCCTGGCCTTTTTCGCCGGGACACACGTCATGGCGCAGGATGTCGATAAACTGACCGAGGGTGCCGTCGCTGAAACCTATGAAGGTTTCATGGCTACTCCGGCAGCCGACTTCTTCACGATCAGCAACCTGTGGATTCTCATCGCAGCGGGGCTGGTCTTCATCATGCACCTGGGCTTCTCCACGGTCGAGACCGGCCTGACCCAGAGCAAGAACACGGTCAACATCCTGTTTAAAAACGTGTTTATCGTTTGTATGGGTGTGCTCGTGTACGCGCTGTGGGGCTTTAACGCGATGTACCCGGGGGACTTCAACGGCTTCTTCGCCGCTGGCAGCCCGATCGCCAACGCCTTTGCCGACGCTGATGTCTTCGCCAACATGACCTCCGAGTACGCCGACTACACCTACTGGGCGGACTTCATCTTCCAGGCCATGTTCGCCGCCACCGCCGCGACCATCGTCTCCGGTGCTGTGGCCGAGCGCGTCAAGCTCTCCAGCTTCATGATTTACGCCACGATCCTGGTCTGCTTCATCTACCCGATCACCGGCTCCTGGGAATGGGGCGGCGGCTGGCTGAACAACTTCGGCGGCGGTGAAAAGGAATTCATCGACTTCGCCGGTTCCTCGCTGGTGCACGCCTTCGGTGGTTACGCCGCCCTGGCCGCGGTTCTCCTGCTGGGCGCCCGCAAGGGCAAATACGTCGGCGGCAAGATCAAGCCGATCCTCGGCCACTCCATGCCGCTGGCCACCATCGGGGTCTTTATGCTGTTCTTCGGCTGGTTCGGGTTCAACGGCGGCTCGGTCCTGAGCGCCGACCCGCAGGCGGTTTCGCTCGTCTTCGTGACGACCACGCTGGCCGGTTGCGCCGGTGGCCTCGGTGGCATGTTCACCTCCTGGGCCCTGCTCAAGAAGCCTGACCTCTCCATGGGCCTCAACGGCATCCTCGCCGGTCTGGTCGGGATCACTGCCGGAGCCGACACCATCGCTCCCTGGTCCGCCGTCCTTGTCGGTCTGATCGCCGGTATCATCGTGGTCTTCTCGGTCCTCTTCTTCGACAAGCTGAAGATTGACGACCCGGTCGGCGCCATCTCGGTGCACGGCATCTGCGGTAACTTCGGCACCATCGCCGTCGGTATCTGGGGCGGAGGTTTCTTCCTCTCCCAGCTCATCGGTACGGTCGCGGTCTCCGCGTTCGCCTTCATCTGCTCCTTCATCATCTTCGGCATCGTCAAGGCCATCATGGGTGTCCGCGTGAGCGAAGAAGAAGAGTTCGGTGGACTCGACGTGGGCGAGCACGGCCAGGAAGCCTATCCGGACTTCGCTGGGGCCACCAAGGGCTAATCGGGTGGAATTTACCTTGATTCCACGTAACCTATCTGAATATTAACAGAAAAGGAAAATTGCCATGAAGCTCATTAAAGCGATTATCAAGCCCTTCAAGCTGGAGGAAGTTAAGGAAGCTCTCTCCGAAATCGGCATCGAAGGCATGACCGTGACCGAAGTCAAAGGTTTCGGCCGCCAGAAAGGCCATACGGAAATCTACCGTGGCAGCGAATATACCGTCGACTTTCTCCCGAAGGTCATGGTGGACATCGCTGTGTCGGACGACGTGGTCGCCAAGACCGTCGAGGCTGTCTCCAAGGCCGCCAAGACCGGCAAGATCGGCGACGGCAAGATCTTCGTCCTCCCGCTGGACGAAGTGATCCGCATCCGTACCGACGAAAAGGGCGACGGCGCCATCTAAGGCTCCCAACTCACCAATTCCTTTCGACACAGGCCGGGGTCCGATGACGGACCCCGGTTTTTTTTGTGCCCGGTGACCACTTCTTGATCTCAGAGATAAGCTACCCCCACGCGCCAATTGAGCTTGAGTCTCATTTTCGCATTGACCTTATCCGCCCAACGTTTATTTTCTCTCCCGTCATAACAACCATCCCATCAGAAATCGACCGTGCCAGCAAAGAGCCTTCGCCGGTGTCACAGCCCGGTTTCCAAGGACGCTCCCGCCGCTCTCAACGCCTCCCATCCATTCTCTATCCGCCTCAACGCACAACACCATGCAGTCACAAGATTCCACCCTGCACATTATCTTCGGCACCATGACCGGCAACTCCGAGGACCTGGCCAACCGCCTCGCCGGACGCTGCAAGAACGAGGGTATCGCGCACACCATCTGCTCGGCCGAAGAATGGCCGTTGGAGCGCTTCTCCGAAGTCAGGCGCGTCATCCTCATCTTTTCGACCTGGGGCGACGGCGAGCCACCGGACGACGCGATTGACTTCTGCGAAAGCCTTTACGACCAGAAAGCCGAGGTCGCCCACCTCGACTACATGGTGATCGGCCTGGGTGACACCTCCTACGACGACTTCTGCGGCTGCGCCCGTCGTCTCGACGAGGCCCTGGAGGCCGGAGGGGCCAAGCGCATGAGCCAGCGGCTCGACCTGGACATCGACTTCGACAAAGACTTCGACGCCTGGACCGAGAGCTTCATCGCGGGCGAACTCGCCCTCCAGCGCCTCTGATTCCGTCCCGGCCCGCCATGCACGACCCCGAGCACAACGCCTCCCGCCTCCCGCCATCCACTCCGCCCCGCAAAGAGCACCAATGCTCCTGCGGGTGCCAACCCGAGGCCGTTTACGTGGCTGAGCTCCAGCGCGATTACGCCGGTATCCTGCCCGAGCTGTGCAGTCTGGGCGAAATGATCTGTTTCGCCCGCAACCGCCACTGCATCCTCGGCGGCCTGATCGCCCTGCCCGACCTGCGCGGCGACGGGCCCACCTTCACCGGCACCACGCCCCGCTCGGACTTTCACCTCGACACCACCCAGTGGAGTCACGCCTACACGGTGCACGAGCGCCACAAAAGCTGCGGCACCTTTATCGGGCTCGAATTCTACGACGCCAACCACCGCGCCCTCTTTCGGACCTGCGTCTCGCCCGGCTCCGAGCAGCGCGACCTGCAAGGCCTGGTCCACAACTTCCACCGCCGCGGCGTCCCACTGGAAGAAATGGCTGCCTGGCACCGCATGGGTCGCCTGACCCCGGCTCACACGGCCCTCCACGCGGGTGTCACCGATCGCTTCGCCCGCGCCGACTTACCGAGCACTCCTTTTGACGCGACGCGCGTGCCCATTAAAAACGAGGCGGGCTTCGACGGCAGCCTTCCACTGGCCAACGCCATCCTGGCCGACGCCCAGGAGGAGGCGCAGGAACTCGGCGTGACCGTCTCCGGCGGTTTTGGCCGCATGAGTCTGGCCTTCACCCCCTATATGCTGGAAAACATCTCGGAGAGCTGGCTCTACGCGGGCGAACCGGGCTACGCCCTCCGGCTCGATCTCAGCGCGGTGAACACCTACTGGATCGGCAGCTACGAGGCCGACGGCCACCACTTCAGCTACCTGGAAGCGGTCGATGCCTTCGGCGGGCTGATTACCCGCATCTGCTCCGCCAATCCCGACAGCCACCGCTACTGGCGCTCGCTCGCGGCCAGTATGTGAGGGGAGAAATGGCTAAATGGTCAAATGGCTGATTGTTAATTGGCTGGTGATCGGAAGGGCAGGCGCATGGCCATGCTGGCGTAGGCCCGCGCAAAAAGTAACCCCTCATCGGCCAAGCTATCGATATTCGGCGTGGGCACGTTCTCGCCCCGTAGCACCCGAATGAACGGTACATGCAGTCGTCGGCCAGAATAAAAACGATGTTCGGCTTTTGCACGAACGGGCTCGCCTTCGGCTGCAACGCCGAATGTCCGCCGCCAGCATCGCTCCCCCTGCGCCCATCCACACAACTATCGCCGCCAGCGCAGCGGCAAAAAAATGCTCCGGCATGGCCGGAGGGACGGACAGCGCAAGGGTACAGTTCGCATGAGCGAAAGCGGTAGGGATTCTGAACGCTGAAAAAAGGGGGAAAACGTGACTCACGTCCCCCACCCGAAAATCTGCGCGCACAAAAATTCACACGGACCAGAGCCCGTCTCTCCAACACCCCACTCCGGAGACGTCGGTCGAGCAAAGCCCTAGAAGCCCTTGATGTCAAAAAGGCCGGTCACGCTCTCATTGCTGTGGATGTGCATGATGGCCTTGCCGAGGATTTCGTTCACGTTGAGCACGGTGATGGGCAGGCCGCGCGTCTCCACCGGGGTGGTGTTGGTCGTGATCAGCTCGTCGATCGGGCCGTTGCGCAGGCGGTCGTAGCCGATCTCGTTGAGCACACCGTGGCTGACGGCGGCGCGCACGGAGCGGGCACCATTGACCTTGAGCAGGTTGGCGGCGGCAGTGAGCGTACCGGCGGTCTCGGTCATATCGTCCACCAGGAGGATATCCTTGTCCGCCACGTCGCCCACGAGGTTGAAGGCCTCGACCTCGGTCGCGCTGGTGCGCTTCTTGGCCACAAAGCCGAGGGGACACTTGAGGATATCGGCGTAGGCGGCGGCCATTTTCATCCCGCCCACATCCGGCGAGTAAACGACGAGATCAGTCTGGAGCTTGAGCCGGGTCAGGTAATCCGAGAAGACCGGCGAGGCGTACAGATGATCGACCGGGATGTCGAAAAAGCCCTGAATCTGCTGAGCGTGCAGGTCCATGGTCAGGACCCGGTTCGCCCCGGAGGCAACCAGCAGGTTGGCCACGAGCTTGGCCGTGATCGGCACGCGAGGCTGGTCCTTACGGTCCTGGCGGGCGTAGCCGTAAAAGGGCAAGACGGCCGTGATGCGGCTGGCCGAGGCGCGACGCGCCGCATCGATCATGATGAGCAGCTCCATGATATGGTCGTTCGCCGGCGGGCAAGTCGGCTGGATGATAAACACATCCTGGCCGCGTACATTCTCGTCGATGCGAACGAAGGTCTCGCCGTCTGGAAAGCGCTTAACCGTCGCACGCCCCAGCGGAATGTTCATGAACTGGCAAATCTGCTCTGCCAGCTCGGGGTTCGCGTTACCGGTGAAGACTTTTAGTCCCTGCTCTCTCATAGAATCCCTTGAAATTTTATCCTGCCGTCTTCTCTTCGAGGCTGGCAACCCTTTTAAACAATTCGGGCAGCCGTTTGCTCAAAATATCTATCCGGTGCTGGAGTGCCGCTGTGTTCGCAGGCGAGCCCCGGTAGTAGCCGCCGGGCTTGGTGTCGTTGTGCAGCCCGGCCTGAGCGCCGATGACGCTGCCCTTGGCCAGCTTGAGATGGCCGGTGATCCCGGCCTGCCCCGCCACGATGACGAAGTCCTCCAGCGTCGTGCTGCCGGAGATCCCGGCCTGGGCCACAATGAGGCAGCCCTTGCCGATGACGACGTTGTGGGCGATCTGCACGAGGTTGTCGAGCTTGCTGCCTTCGCCGATCCGCGTACTGCTGAAGCGTGCCCGGTCGATGGCGGCATTCGCGCCGATCTCGACGTCGTTCTCGATCACCACATTGCCGATCTGGGGGACTTTTTCGTGAACCCCGTCGTTGGTCTCGAAGCCGAACCCGTCCGAGCCGATGACCACGCCCGGGTGCAGGCGCACGCGGTCCCCGACCTGGCAGTAATCACCAACCGAGACATGGGCCGAAATCCGGCAATGTGCGCCCACGGAGGCCTCGCGGCCAATCGTAACCAGCGACTCCAGATTGCTGCCGGGGCCGACTTTCGCCCCCGCGCCGATGACGCAGTACGGGCCGACCCACGCGCCCGGATCGACTTCGGCCGTCTCGTCTATGACGGCGGTCGGGTGGACACCGGGGTTGGGCTTGGGCCAGAGCATGGCCTCTATCGCACCGCACAGGCGGGCTAGTCCAAGGGAGGGATTTTCCAGGCGGACAAAGGCCTGACCGGGAGCCGGCGCGCCCTCGTAGTCGTGAAAGAGCAGAATGACCGAGGCCTGGCAGGCTTTGACGTCGGGGGTGTACTTGCGATTCCCGAGAAACGCCAGGTCGCCGGGCTGGGCCTTGGAAAGCGAGGCAATGCCGGTGATCGGCTTGCCGGGCTGGCCCTCGACCACGCCGTCCTGCAGGATCGCGGTGATATCCTCCATCTGGAAGGCAATCTTCATACCGGCCATTGTCGCAATGAGTGAGGGGGCTGTAAAACCAGAAAACTCCCTTCGTCACGAAGGGAGTTTTCCGGAAAGCAAATCACTGATTTAGTTTTGCGAAGAAGGTGTGGCGGAGGCGGAGCCTTTGTCCGCGTTGAGCTTGGCCAGCACTTCCTGTGTGATGTCGAAGGACTCGTCAAAGTAAACCACGGCCATGCCCGCGCTGTTGAGCACGAGGTCGGCGCCCTTTTCCTTGGCGATCTTGATCACTTCTTCGCGAATCTCGCTGATGTGAAGCTGCACGATGGACTGGCGGCGCTGCTGGAGCGTCTGCTCGGTCTGCTGGCGGTAGCGGTTGACTTCGGCTTCCTTCTCGCGGATGGACTGGGCCTTCTGCTGGGCCTCGGCGGTGAACTTCTCGCGCGCCGTCTCGGTCAGGGCCGGGTTGTTCATCTTGGACTGAAGCTCCTGCATTTCATTGGCCAGGCCCATGCCTTCTTCGATCATGGCCTGGATTTCCTGCTGGGCGTTTTCGACCGAGCTTTGGAACTTCTGATCGGCTTCCTGGGCCTTCCAGTAGTTCTGGTAAAGTTCACCCATATTGACGGTGACGACCATCGGGGTCTTCTGTGCCTGGAGGGCACCAACGGCCATAAATGCGGCCACGAGAGTGAGTAAGAGTTTTTTCGTCATGATGTACGTGTGTGGTAGAGTTATAGAAACTTGGAGCGTGAAAGAATGAGAAAGTTCCAAAGTGCCGGGAAACCGTCACCGGTTCAACCCCGAATTTTCCCGCCGGGAAGCCCTAGAAAACCGTCCCGAAGGAGAAGTTGAACTGCATGCCCTTGTTGTTGAACTGGTCGCTCTTGCGCGGGAAACCGAAGTCGATGTTCAGCGGAGCGCCCATCAGCAGCAGGCGGATGCCGAAGCCGTAGTCGTCATTGTAGGCGTTCGGGTCCCAGTTGAGGTCGCCCGAGTTGACATAGCCCCAGTCATAGAACAGCGCGAAACGCAGCGGCTCAAGGATCTGGAAGGTGTACTCAATCGAGGCGTAGGCCATAGTCTGGCCGCCGACCGGGTCGCCGTAGCCGGGCTGGGTCGGGTCGCTCTGCTTCGGGCCGACATCGCGGTACTGGAAGCCGCGCAGGCTGTACGGACCGCCGAGGAAGAACTGGTCAAAGAACGGCACGACGTTATTGTCGTAAGGGATGACCGTACCCGTACGGCCGCGGAAGCTGATCACCTGATTGGCCCAGTCGAAGGTCTTGATCCAGACCGCGCCGCTGAAGACCTGGCGTACGTAGTCGGTCTGGCCGCCCAGCGGCCCCCCGGCGAACTCGGTCAAGCTCTCCAGCCGCGAACCGCGGTCGGGGAAGACGAGGTTGTTACGGGTGTCGCGCAGGAACTCGATCCCGACCTTGGACACGCTGCGGTTACCGGCTTCGTTCTGGACGACGAGCGGGGCCGTGGTGTCCACGTTCTTGATGTCAACTTCTTCGACCTGGTAGAAAATCTTACCCTCGACCAGTTCGAAGAGGCGCTTGCGCAGGTAGAACTGAGCGCCCATGCGCAACTCGTCGTAGTAGGTGGCGAGGTAGTTGCTCTCCGTGCGGTAGAGCTCGAAACCACCGGCCAGTTCGCGTTCCCAGAGCCAGGGCTCTTCAAAGGCGAGCAGGATCTGGTTGGACTGCGAACCGATGGACAGGCGCAGACGGAACTTCTGGCCGCCCCCCTGGAACCAGTTATTCGGGCTGAAGATGTCAAAATTGCTCTGCGAAAGTTCGACGAAGCCGACAATCGACTCGACCGAGCTGAAACCGGCCCCGAAGGTCAGGTTCCCGGTCTGGCCTTCCTTGACCGTGATGCGCAGGTTGCGGCGGCCGGGGATGTTGGTGGCCTCGGGAGAGAGGCGCACCTCGTCGAAGAAGCGGGTGTTCTCCAGGCGCGCCTGGCTGCTCTTCATGCGCACAAGGTCAAAGGTGTCGCCGGGGGCCAGGGCCAGTTCGCGCACGATGACTCGGCTGCGGGTTTTGGTGTTGCCCTGGAGGTTGATGCTTTCAACGCGGAAGCGCTCCCCTTCGGTCACGATGAACTTCAGGTCGATGGTGCCGCCCTCGATATTCGGGTAGCGCTCGACCCGGACAAAGGTGTCCAGATAGCCGACCTGGCCGTAGTAGTCCTTGAGGATCTCGACATTCTGGTCGATCCTGCTGGGGGAGAAGGGATCACCGGTGCGCAGGTTCATGACGCGCAGCAACTCGTCGGACGGGAAGAGCTTGTTGCCCTCGACATTGATGTCGCCGATGTAGTAGCGACGGCCTTCATGCACGTTGATGACGACGTTCAACTCCCCGCTGTCTGGGTACTCCAGCACGACTTCGGACTCGGGGATTTCCACGTCGAGGTAGCCGAGATCTTTATAATACGTGCGGAGCTTTTCCAGGTCGTCCTGAAAGATTTCTTCCTGCAGCCGGCCCGTGCCCATGATCCACGAGACTAGCCAAATGTACTCGGTGGTCTCCATCTGGCTACGCAGGTCGCTGGATTCGACGTGCTCGTTGCCGGTAAACTCGATGTTGTTGATCTCCAGCCGGTCTCCCTCGTCGATCTCGAAGACGACCACCCCGGTGCCGAGCTGCTCGTTGCGCTCGATCTCGTAGGAGACCTTGGCGTTGGTGTAGCCGCGCTTCTGGAGGTAGTGGTAAAGGGTGGTGGCGTCGCGCTTGACCTGCACCTCGTCCAGCGGCAGGCCGACCTGGGTCTCGATCTCGTCCTGCAGGTCGCTGTCGTCCTCGTTATTGTTGCCCTCGAAGAGGATCTGCGAGACGCGGTACTTCGGGACGACGATGAAGGCCACCCCGAGCCGTCCGTCGGGCAGCGCCTGGCGGCGCACCTCGATGAACTCGAAATTCCCGGTCTGGTAGAGCGCCCGAATGGACTGGTCCACCAGGTTCTGGCTAAAAGGCTCGCCGACGCGCAATCGCACGTGAGCCATGATATTTTCGACGCTGACGGTTTTAACGCCCTCGAAAATAACCTCGATCTCTCCCACTATTGCTTCCGACTCCTCGGCCTGCTGGGCGAAAGCCGGGCCGGGCGAGAAAACGGAAATTAATAGCGAGATAACGAGAAAGTAGCGGAGCCTAAGCAGAGTGTCTCTGTGAATTTTCAAAACGCGTCAGGTGCTTGATGAAATATAAAGGAACAGTTCCTATGGGGCCGTTTCGCTGTTTGGCAACGATTAAATCCCGCGCTACCGCTTCGGCGGCCATATCTTCCTCTTCGTTGTAGTCGCGGGGCTTGGATAAGAGCAGGACCACGTCGGCGTCCTGCTCAATAGAGCCGGACTCGCGCAGGTCCGAAATTCGGGGCTGGCGTTTTTCTTTTTCGGCCTCTCGGTTGAGCTGGGCCAGAACGATGACGGGCACGCGTAATTCCTTGGCCATGCCCTTCATGCCGCGGGAAATTTCCGCGATTTGCTGTTCGCGCGGTATCCGCGAATCGGTCCCGGCCACGAGCTGGATGTAGTCCACCGCGATGAGGCCGAGCTTACCCTTCATCTGGCTGGCCACACGGCGGGCCTTGGCGCGCAGTTCCAGGATGTTCAGGCCGGAGCTGTCGTCGATCATGAGCGGGGAGTTTTTCAACTCCTGCGCCGCCCGGACGATGTCCTGCTGCTTTTCCTTGGGCACGAAGCCGTCGCGCAGCTTGGTCATGTTGACCCGGGCACGCGAGCACAGCAGACGCATGGCCAACTGCTCAGAGGGCATTTCCAGCGAAAACATCAGCGCCCCGACGGGCTCCCGGCCCGGTCGGCCGCAGATGGCGGGCTCGATCATGTTGAGCGCGATGGAGGTCTTACCCATGGACGGGCGGGCGGCCACGACAATCATTTCGCCCTCGTGCCAGCCGGTGGTCATCTTGTCCAGATCGGCGAAACCGGTGGTGACACCGGTGATCTCGCCCTTGTTCTGGATCATGTTGTTGACCAACTGGACGGCGTCGTCGATGGACTTTTCCAGCGGCTGGGCCGAGTCCACGATCCGCGTCTCGCTGATGGAGAAAATGTTCTGCTCGGTCTTTTCCAGAAACGAGTCCACGTCCTGGGTTTCGTCGTAAGCGCCCTCGATGGCCTCGTTGGAGAGGCGGATGACCTCGCGCAACAGGTAGGTGTCGCGCACGCGCTGAATATAGTACGGCAGGTGCGCGTGGGTGTCGATACGGTTGGAAAGCTCGACCAGATAGGCGTCGCCTCCGGCGTCCTCGAAGTTACCGTCCTTGCGCAGGCGGTCGCTGAGCGTGATTTCGTCGATGGGGTCCTGCTTCTCGTAGAGGCCGAACATGGCCTTGTAGATAAGCTGGTGGCGGACGTTGTAAAAGCACTCCGGGCGCACGCGCTCCTGCACGCAGATGGCCATCGTCTCGGCTCCGCCCTCCAGGATGATCGCCCCGAGCAGCGCCTGCTCCATGTCGATGCTGTAGGGCACGCGACGGGAGGCGGCGGGCGATTCCTTGCGGCGGCGAGGTTCGTCGGAGGAGGACTTGAAAGCGGCGGCTTTGGGCATGGCAGACAGGAAAACGCGACCAGACGGACGGCCTCAGTTCCGGCGGACGGTCCGTTGTCGCGTTGAGTAAGCGAAGAGACAAACCCAATGCGGCCTCACAGGCAATGCTCTCTTCGAGAAAAAGATTCGCAAGTTATTCACAGCGTTTTGTGAAGAACGGGAATAAGTCCCTTACGCAGACCGGGTTGACCAGCATTTCCCCTACATTACCGTGCCGAAACCCTGAGCCCATCCAGTATTTATCCTGATAACAGAGTCCGCAAAAGTTAATGGCCCAGGCATCGGGGCCTGATAGCCGATTTTTTTTAATAAAATCCGAGAAAACCGCCCTCCCCTATTCCAGCTCGATCCGGCGGGCGTCGCTCTCCGGGTAGGCGTACTCCATGTGCCGTGCGGTGGCGCGGGCCAGCGGCTCCCCGAGCAGGTCGGCTACGATGGCCAGCGACATGTCGATCCCGGCGGAAATCCCCGCCGACGTCCAGAGGCTGCCGTCGCGGACAAAATGCCGGTCACGCACGACTTCGGTTTCGGGGAAAAGTCCGGCCATCCAGGCCAGCAACTTCCAGTGCGTGGTGGCGCGCTTACCGGCCAGCAGCCCGGCCTTCCCCAACAAGAGAGAGCCCGTGCAGACCGAGGCCAGCAGGCGAACTTCCGCCGCCCGCTCGCGTATCCACGCCAGCAGGACGGGGTTCTCAAGCTCGCGCCGCGTCCCCCACCCGCCCGGCACCAGCACGATGTCCAGCCGTGGGCAATCCGCCAGCGCATGGTCCGGCCAGACCCGCATACCGCCTGATGTCGTGACGGGACCGGGCTTTTCCGCGATCAGGCGCACATCGAAGGGCGAGAGCGAGTCGCGACGGGTCGCCTCGTCAAGCCGGACGGTCGAGAACACCTCGAACGGCCCGCAATAATCGAGCACCTCCACCTCGTCAAAAATAACGATCCCCAGCGTCAGCCTGTCCATGCGCTTACTTTTGCCCGACGCGGGTGAGTTGTCAAAGCCCGCCTGCGGTTGGATTTGACAGACGGATCGGCACCTTGCCCCAAAACGCAGGCTAAGCCTCTCCAGAGACCGTTCGCAGCCCTGCCCGGTACAAGGAATTCCCCGGTCCCGCCACTCCCCGACTTACTCCGGCGCTTGCATGAACGACAAGTCGCTCATGCAGCGGATGACGCGGCGGCCCTCGACCGTCTGGTGCAGGAACGTGACCCCGCCGCTGAGCCCGAAGAGGTCGCAGCCGTTGAGAAACTCCGGGTCCTGCCGCAGCCACATGGCATTGAAAAGCGCCAGCGTGTCGCCGTGCGAAACGATGACCGCCGTTTCCACGTCGCTTGAGAGCAGTTCATCGAAAAAGGGGTAAAGCCGGTCCCAGACATCCCGGCGCGACTCGGCGTCGGAGAAACAGCGGTCCTCAACCGTGCGCTCGGGCTGCTCGATGTTTTCCCGCAGCCAGGCCACCGACTGGCCAACCGCCGCCCCGAGGTTGCGCTCGCGCAGGCGGTCCATCGCCACCGGCATCACGTCGAGATGGCCGCTGATGATTTCCGCCGTCTGCCGCGCCCGCCGCAGGGTGGAGACGTAGAGTGCGCAACGTCGCCCCTTCAACTCGCGGGCGAGGTTGAGCCCGATATTTTCGGCCTGCTCGCGGCCCCGCTCGGTCAAGGCCCAGTCGCCCCACGAGCCCACCATGCCGTTGAGGTGGTGCTCGGACTCGGGGTGCTGGACGGTGATAATCGTCTTGGGCGTTGCGGGCGTATCCATAAGCGGCAAGGTTTGCCAGCCCAAGCCCCCCGGCGTCAATGCCGATTGCGCAGGCAACGCGCCATCCATGAAATACGGTCACAAAGGACACGAAGAGCACGAAGGGTTTCGGGGTTCCGCTGGGTAAAGGCCTTTGGGGCGACTTGCGATCTCCTGCTCTCTGGAAATGTGCACTTTCGCACGACTTCGCAGGCAAAATGCGTCTCCTCGCGATAAAAAAAGCCCCCGGCGATAAGCCGGAGGCTTTGGAAGATTTTTCAGGACTGTTTGCCAGCCCTCGCCGTTGCCCGGGGTAGCCGCCTTTCTGGCGGCGATGGGGCAGAGCCCCATCATTGCTGCTCCAGCCGGAGCTAGCCGACGGCGGTGGTCTGGGTGAAGACGAGCTTGTCGCCGTCGAGCGTGACCTGGATCGGGTCGCCAGACTTGACCTCTCCGCGCAGGATGGCCTCGGCCAGCGGGTCTTCGAGGTGGCGTTCGACCGCACGGCGCAGCGGACGCGCACCGTACTTTTCGTCGTAGCCGTTCTCGATGAGAAACTCCTTGGCCGGAGCATCCACATGGATGTGGATGTCCTGGTTCTTGAGGCGCTTCTGTACCTTGGCCAGTTCGAGGTCCACGATCTTGATCATGTGCTCCTTGGAGAGCGGGCGGAAGATCACGATCTCGGTCAGGCGGTTGAGGAACTCGGGCTTGAAGACGCGTTTGGTCTCGTCGAGGATCCGGTCCTTGGCCTTGTCGAAATCGCGCATCGTGTCGATGCCCATGTCGAAGCCCATGGCGCTGTTCTTCTGGAGAATATCGGCGCCGACGTTCGAAGTCATGATGAGGATCGTGTTGCGGAAGTCCACCGTGCGGCCGAGGCTGTCGGTCAGGCGACCGTCTTCGAGCACCTGCAGGAGGAGCTGGATAACGTCCGGGTGGGCCTTTTCGATCTCGTCAAAGAGGACACAGGAGTACGGCTTGCGGCGGACGGCCTCGGTGAGCTGGCCCCCTTCCTCGTACCCGACGTAGCCCGGAGGTGAGCCGATCAGGCGGCTGACCGCGAACTTCTCCATGTACTCGGACATGTCGATCTGGATAAGCGAATCCATGTCGCCGAACATCTGCTCGGCCAGGATCTTGGCCAGGTGAGTCTTACCCACTCCGGTCGGCCCCATGAACATGAACGAGCCAATCGGGCGGCGCGGGTCCTTGAGGTCCGCCCGTGAGCGGCGCAGGGCCTTGGCAATGACCTCGGTGGCCGGGTCCTGCCCGATGATGACCTTCTGAAGTTCACTTTCGAGGGCGAGGAGCTTCTTGCTCTCGGCCTGCTCCATGCGGGTGAGCGGGATGCCCGTCCAGTCGGAAACAACGCGGTGCAGGTCGTCGATATCGACGGTGATCTGCTTCTCCTCGCGGTTCTGTTTCCACTCTTCGATCATCTCCTCACGCTTGGCGCGAAGCTGCTTCTCGCGGTCGCGGTACTTGGCCGCTTCCTCGAAATGCTGCTTGCTGATGGCCTCTTCCTTGAGCGAGCACACGTCCTCGATTTCCTTGGCCATGTCCTCGATCTCGGGCGGGCGGTTGAGCGACTCGATGCGGGCGCGTGAACCGGCCTCGTCGAGCACGTCAATCGCCTTGTCCGGCAGGTACCGGGCGGTGATGTAGCGGTCGGAAAGCTTGGCCGCGGCTTCGAGGGCCTCGTCGGTGTAGATAACCTTGTGGTGATCCTCGTACTTGCTGCGGATGCCCTTCAGTATCTTGACCGTGTCCTCGATGTTCGGGGCCTCGACCTTGACGGACTGGAAGCGGCGGTCCAGGGCGCTGTCCTTTTCGATGTACTTGCGGTACTCGGCCAGCGTAGTCGCGCCGATGCACTGGAGTTCGCCCCGGCTAAGGGAGGGCTTGAAGATGTTCGAGGCGTCCATGGCACCTTCGGCAGCCCCGGCCCCGACGATCGTGTGAAGCTCGTCGATGAAGATGATGATGTTCTTGGCCCGGCGGATTTCGTCCATCACAGCCTTGATCCGCTCCTCAAACTGGCCGCGGTACTTGGTGCCGGCGACCATGAGGGCGAGGTCGAGCGTGATAACACGCTTGTCCGCGAGGAGTTCAGGCACGATACCGGAAGAAATTTCCTGCGCCAGCCCTTCGACGATGGCGGTCTTGCCGACCCCGGCTTCCCCGATGAGGACAGGGTTGTTCTTGGTGCGGCGGCAGAGGATCTGGATGACCCGGCGGATCTCCTGCTTGCGGCCAATGACCGGGTCCAGCTCGCCGTTGCGGGCCAGCTCGGTCAGGTCGCGGCCAAATGCCTTCAGCGCGGGGGTCTTGACCTCCTTCTTTTCCTCGGCGGCACTGGCCTGGGTCGGGCCGGAGCCCGCGCCGGTCGGCTCCTCGCCGGGCTCACCGGCGAAGTTCGGGTCGAGTTCGGCCAAAATGGCGTTGCGGCACTGTTCGATGTCCACGTCCAGGCTCTTGAGGACGCGGGCAGCCACGCCCTCACCCTCGCGCAAGAGGCCGAGCAGGATGTGTTCGGTGCCGATGTAGGAATGGTTGAGCGCCTTGGCTTCCTTGCCCGCGAGGGCGAGGACCTTTTTGACGCGCGGGGTATAGGGGATGTTACCGCTGGGCTTGGTTTCAGGCCCGGTACCGACCTGCTTTTCGACGGCTGAGCGGACGGTTTCAAGGTCCAGCCCCATCTTCTGCAGGACGTTCACGGCCACCCCCTGGCCGAGATTGATCAGGCCGAGCAGCAGGTGCTCGGTTCCGACGTAGTTGTGGTGAAAACGGTCAGCCTCCTTGCGCGCGAGCGCCAGGACCTGCTGGGCACGGGGGGTGAAGTTGTTCATTGGCTCCGGCATGTCTTATTTTGGTGTCGTAAGGGGATCGTTTATCAATTCGCGTTATTTGTCAAAAGCATGGGACTGATACTGGGTGGGAAAGTGCCATGCTTGCTGTCACGTTTCAAAGTCAAGAGGCGGGATGCGGCGGGTTTCTTCCCGCAAAAGGCGGGCGCGGGCCGTGTCGCGCATGTCGCTCTCGATGGATTCGTGGGCGGCCAACTGGATGTGGCCGGGTTGCATTTCAATCAACAGGCGGTCAATCGGGCCCCGCCAGCTCTCGGCGATAAACCCGCAGTCGATGCCCAATCTCAGGAGCGACAAGTGGCTCATGGCTTCAGCAGAGCTTAAAAGATGCCCGTTTTGCAAAATTCCGTAGGCACGCCCGATCTTGTCCCGGATTTTTTCCGGTTTACTCTCCAGCAGAAGGGCGCGGGCGTTCTTTTCCTGCTCGATGATCGAGCCGATGGCCTCGTGCTCAAGCCGGGCGATAATTTCCTGCTCGCTCTCGCCGAGGGTCTGCTGGTTGGAAATCTGGAAAATACTTCCGGTGGCGTCCGAGCCTTCGCCGAAAAGCCCGCGCACGACCATGCCCATCTGGTTGACGGCCCGGATGACTTTTTCCATGTGGTTGGCCATGACGAGGCCGGGCAGGTGCAGCATGACGGAGGCCCGCATGCCCGTGCCCAGGTTGGTCGGGCAGGCCGTGAGGTAGCCCAGTTGCGCGGTAAAGGCAAAGTCGAGCAGGGTTTCGAGCCGGTTGTCGATGGCCTCGATCACCTTCCAGATATCGTCAAAGCCGTGACCGGTCCGCAGCACCTGGATGCGCAGATGGTCCTCCTCGTTAATCATGATCGAGCAGGCCTGGTCGCGGCTGATGATGACCCCGGCGGAAGGTTCTCCCTGGGAAAGCTCGCGGCTGATGAGGTGACGCTCGACGAGCACCTGCCGCTCCAGCTCGGAAAGATCGTCCAGGCGCAGGACGGTGCCGTTCTGCATCTGGGGGAGCTGTGCCACGGCCTTCTCGCAGGCGGACAGAATTTCCCGCCGTTGCGCCTTTTTGGCCCAGCCGGGAAAGGCGCGTCCGTCGAGGTTGCGCGCGAGCCGGATGCGGGAACTCATCACGATGGGTTCCCCCGGTGCCCCGCCGCTGGTAAGCTCGGCGTTGGCGTCAAGAAGGGGTTTTATCGTCATGGGAATCAAAGATCATCGAGCCGGAGGCTCGGGCTGGGATTGGGATTTTAACTGGTCAAGCTCGTCGCGGTAACGCGCGGCGTCCTCGTATTTTTCCTGCTCGACGGCATGGGCGAGCTGGTCCTGCAGGCGGTTAATGGCCTTGCGCAGGCCGACGCGGTGCAGCAGTTCATGGGGGACTTTACCGGTGTGGTGGTCGCCCCGGTGCATGTTCTTGAGCATCGGCTTGATCAGGGAATCAAAGGCTTCGTAGCACTCCGGGCAGCCCAGGCGGCCCGTGCGCTTGAAGTCGCGCGGCGTGCACCCGCACGAAGGGCAGACCAGGGACGAACCCGCGACCGCGTCGGGGCCGGCGGTGGCCTCGATGTTTTTCGCCATAAAGTCAGCCAGGGAAAAGCCTTCCGGGTCGGTGACGCCCTTTTGCTGGGCACACTCCTCGCACAGGTCCACTTTCTGGATCTGATTATTGATAATCTGCGTCAGGTGCACCGTGGCAAGCTTGCCGCAGATGTCACATACTAGCGATTCACCCATATCTAATACCTATCACAAGTTCGCCTATAAGGAAAGGCTGATTGATTAATCGGCATTTTTCATGCCGGTTTGATTTCTTTTTACCGGAAAGCCGGAAGTGATAGCTCAATAGTGGCCGGGCTGGGAAGTTAAAATCACCATTTACCTTGACCCACCGCCCTGCCGGACAATCTTTTCAGGACACACCCAGCCCCATGTCTCACCGCCCGATACCCGTCTTTCTCGCCCTTTTGCTCCCCCTCCTGCTGCTCGGCACACACGCGCAGGCCCAACTCCAGTCCGGACCGCTCGTCGGCTACGTGGACATGCGCGAGGCCGCCCTGTGGGCGCAGACCGACAGCGCCACGCTGGTGCAGTTCGCCTACTGGCCCGAGGGCCAGCCCGACCAGCGCGCCACCACCCCCTCCGCCCTCACCCGGCAGGAGGACGACTACGCCGTCACCCTCATCGCCGGAGGGCTCCAGCCCGGCACGAAATATCTTTACGAGCTTCTGCTCGACGGCAAAAAAGCCGCCCTCGACTACGACACGAGCTTCAGCACCCCGCCGGACTACCGGGACCGCACCCCGCCGCCGGACTTCACCGTGGCCCTCGGCGGCGGCAACTACGTCAACGACAAGCCCTTCGACCCGCCCAACCGCATCCCCGGCGACAGCTACCACATCATGCTCGCCATCATGGCCAAGAACCCGGCCTTCATGCTCTGGCTGGGCAACAACATCACCCTGCGCGAGGCCGACTGGGGCTCGAAGTCCGGCATGCTCGCCCGCTACCACCACAACCGCGCCCTGCCCGAGCTTCAGCCGCTGGTCGCCTCCGTGCCCAGCGTCGCCACCTGGAGCACCCACGATTTCGGCCCCGAGGGGGCGGACCGCTATTTCCTCGGGCGCAACCACGCCCGCGAAGCCTTCCGCACCTACTGGCCCAACCCGCAGTACGGGCTCGACGAAGACCTCGGCCTGGCCTGTTCGGTCCGTTGGGGCGACGCGGAATTCTTCGTTCTGGACGACCGGAGCTTCCGCGACCTGACCCCGCTCACCGCCGAGCGCCGCCAGATCCTCGGCGAAGCCCAGGCCCGCTGGCTGCTGCAATCCCTGCGCAAGAGCACCGCAACCTTCAAGGTCATCGTCATGGGCTCGCCCTTTCTCAACCCCGCCGAGCACCCCGACCACTACACCGCCGCCACCCAGGAGCGCGACAAGCTGCTCCAGCAGATCACCTGGGCCGAAATCAGCGGCCTGTTCTTTGTCAGCGGCGGCAAGGACTTCGGCGAGCTGACCAAGGTCGTCCGCGCCAGCGCCCCCGACGTTTACGAGGTCACGGTCGGCCCCATGACTGGCCGCCCCTCCGAAGACACCGGCGAGCTGAACTACTTCCGCGTCCCCAACACCACGGTCTTCGAGCGGCAGTTCGCCACCCTGCGCTTCCACGGCCCCGAGGACGCCCGCCAACTCACCACCACCCTCTACAACGCCGACGGCATCGAGCAGTGGTCCCGCACCTTCAACCGCTCCGACATGGGAGCGCAGTAGGGTGGCGAGTGAATAAGTTCCGGCATGATGATTGCGGGCTTACGCAGCCCGCACCCGCGGTGCGTGTCCGCACTCGACATTTTTGATGCTGCCTATCGCAGAATCCAAGCATCAAAAGCTGGAGACCGATTATGCTAGAAATTTAACACTCACGCTACGCCCGGCACAATCGGTATAAACAAAAAAGGCGGGCCGCAATCACGGCCCGCCCAGGAAACAACGGTCAAGCGACCGGCAGCGTTACTTGCAGTCGCAGCAGCAGGATTTTTCGCTGGTGCACTTGCAGGCGTCCTTGCAGCAGCAGCTTGCCGCCGAGACGGTTGAACCGGCCGCGAAGGCCGTGGCGCTACCGATGAGAACCAGCGCGGTAACCGCGCTCAGAAGAGTCTTTTTCATAATAATCCAATGTGTTTTTTTGTGTCTGTTGAGTTGTTCATTGCGTGCGTGGCGGGACGGATGAGTCGCCCCATCGTCACGCTCAGAGCAACAGACGTACACAGCGGATTTGGTCGATCATGGACGGCCCAACCGGGGCCTCCGGCCTCCGTCCCGTGAAAAATACTTCCCCCGAACAGACTACCGCCGGTACACGCCCGGAAACACCCGGCACGCTCCCCAGCAGGGGCAGCGGGGCCGTGGCCGCATACAGCTCCAGCGGCTCGGCGTTGAGCTTGTCGCAGGCGCTGATGACGCACGCGCAGTGTTCGGCGTCCGACGCGCCGGAATCCGGCGCAGGCTCGCTACCGCAACAGCCGCAGGACTCCGCCTCGTGCGCCACGGCATGGGCCGTGCAGGTCAACGGCAGGAAGCCGAAAACCAGGGTCAGCGCGACCACTAAACTGCACAAGCCTTTCATCTGTTTAAACCGGGAATCTCACCTGCCAACAAGGCAGGCTGGTGGGAAAATAGAACGGTTTTGCCCCCGCGTCAAGCGGGGCGGGCTCACTGCGGGTAAACAAAATCCGGCTGGGAAATCTTGTTCAGGCGACCGGAGGGCAGCTTGGTCTTTTTGCCCGTCTCGGAGTCGATCAGCCAGAGGGTTTCCTCGCCCCGGTTGGCGTTCATCGCGATCAGGTGGCGGCCGTCGTTGAGCCAGCGCGGCTGGCTGAAACTGCCCGCCCCGCTCGTCAGGAACTGGCTCTTGCGTGTGGCCAGGTCGTAGATAGCGACCTGGTAGCCGCCCCGCGTGGAGGCGGTGAAGGCGATGTTATTCGCGCCAGAGGAGGGGTTCCAGGCCGGTTCGGTGCAGTAGCCGCTGATGTTGGTCGGCAGGCGTGAGGGACGCCCCCCGCGCGAGGAGACGACAAAGAGCTGCGGCCCGCCGAGCTGGTCACTGGTCAGCACGAGGCGTCCGCCGTCGGGCGACCAGTCCGGGTCGCTCTCGACGCTGCGCGAGGTGCCCTGCGTCACCAGTTGCGGACGCTGCCCGTCGGCCCCGGCCACGTACACTTCGGGTGAGCCGGTCGAAGAGAGCACCATGGCGATGTTTTGCCCGGAGGGGCTGAAAACCGCCCCGGTGTTCGTCCCCTTGTAACCGGCCACGGTCGTGCGGCGGCCCGTGTCGAGGTCGATCATGAAAATATCCGGGAAACCTGTGCGGTAGTAGCCGGTGTACAGAAGCTTGCGGCCATCGGGGGACCAGCGCGGGTGCTGCGAGTAGGAATTATCCTGGGTCAGGCGGCGCACGTTACGGAAAAACAGGTCGCTGGTGTAAACCTCCTGCTTCTTGCCCTCGGAGCCGACGAAGGCCAGCTTGCCCGCGAAAAAGCCGGGCTTGCCCGTGGTGCGCAGGACAGCGAGGTCGCCCGCGCGCAGGGCGGCGTCACGCAGGCTGTTGCCGCGGACGGTTTCCTCCAACTGGGTGACCAGAGGGCGGCCCGACTGGATCTTCAGGCGGACGGCGTTCGAGCCCGCCGGTTCGACGGTAAAGGTAAAGACGCCCTCGCCGGGCTTGACCACGCGGAAACCGCCGTGCGCCGAAAAGGCGACTTCCAGCAGGCCCGCGATGTCGGCGTTGGAGCTGACGATGGAGACGGCCTTCTCGCCGGTGTTGGCAACGGTCGTCGTGATCACGCCCCCGTCGTAAGCCTGCTGGGCATGAACAGCGGGACGGGCGGCGAAAATGAGCGCGGACAGGGAGAGGAACCAGAAAATACGGGTGGCGACTGTCATAACTCCTAAAGACAAACAACTTCCCCCGCCCGTTGAAACGAAAATCGGGCAGAAAAAACTTTTTCTACTTCCGATGCGGCCCACAGGCCGACGACTTTTTTCGCCGGACGCTCACTGGCCCTTGCCAAGCGGGATTTTTTGCGCATGCATAGAAGTCTTTACGCCCATGATCGACGACAAGCTCCTCCCAGCCCTCAAGCAGGTCAAATACCCCGGATTCAGCCGGGACATCGTTTCCTTCGGACTCGTCTCCGGCGCGACCGTCGAAGGCAACCGCGCCGTCGTCGGCCTGGCCATCACCACCGCCGACGAGAGCATCCCGCTCAAGGTCAAGCAGGGCGTGGAGCAGGCGCTGGCGCAGCTCCCCGGCATCGAGGCCGCCGAGGTCACCGTCTCCGTGACCAAGCCGAAGACCCCTCCCCCGCCCGCCCCCGGCCAGAAGCGCGAAGTGAGCGGCCCGGCCCAGCAGCAGCTCCCAGGTGTGAAAAAGATCATCGCCGTGGCCAGTGGCAAGGGTGGCGTGGGTAAAAGCACCTTCGCCGTCAACCTCGCCTGCGCCATCGACAAGCTCCTCTCCGAGCAGGGCCGCCCACGCCAGGTCGGCCTGATGGACTGCGACATTTACGGCCCCTCCGTGCCCCTCATGATGGGCATCAGCGCCCGCCCCGAAGTCCGCGACAACATGCTCACGCCGCTGGAAAACTTCGGCATCCGGGTCATGTCGATGGGCTTTTTGCTCGACGAGACGACCCCGGTGGTCTGGCGCGGACCGATGATTATGAAGACGATCCAGCAGTTCGCCGCCAACGTGGACTGGGGCGAGCTGGACGTGCTCGTGGTGGACCTCCCCCCCGGCACCGGCGACGCGCAGCTCTCGCTCGTGCAGACGCTCCCGCTGGACGGGGCCGTCATCGTGACCACGCCGCAGAGCGTGGCCGTCAGCGTCACCCGGCGCGGCGCCATGATGTTCGGTAAGGTCAACGTGCCCCTGCTCGGCGTGGCCGAGAACATGAGCTACCTGCAAAACCCGGACGGCTCGAAGAACTTCATTTTCGGACAGGGCGGCGGCGAAATCGCGGCCCGCGACCTGGAGACCGAACTGCTCGGCCAGGTGCCGCTCGACCCGGCCATCGGCCAGGGCAGCGACCGGGGCATCCCCATCGTGATCGGCCACCCCGACAGCGCTGCCGGGGAAAGCTTCACTGCAATGGCGAAAAATCTCCTTCACAAGCTCAAGCTATAGGAAAAACCCGCCGCCGGGTGATAAATACCTGTTCCCGCGCAAGTCGCCTGCTACCGAAGCGGCTTTACAAATGCGCAACTTTGCCTAATACTTTACCTACCTAAATGCTGATTACGCGATATTCCATCGCCCCCAGGTCAATACGGCCAGACATGAAACGCCCCATTCGCAGATCAACCACCAGCGGAAAGGATTTCGTCCAACGCTCCAGCCTCTATCAAGAATTCCTGGCTGAGCGGGAGGAGATTCTCAAGCACAAGTGGCTGGAATCCGAAAAGGCCGGACATGACATTGGGTTCGAACGAGCGCTTCTGGACTGGATCCGCAATCATCGGGACAACTGGCGCGCAGGTCGCCAGACCCAATCCAGCAATTAGTCCAAAGGACGCCGACCGACCACACCGCGGGAAATGCCATCGGCCCCGCGGCGGATGGTCTTGGGTTAAGCCCCAAAAGCAGAACAAACGGGCGCAAGATTGGGACGCGCCGCTGGACGGGCGAAGAGGTTGCCCGCGAAGGTACGCGAAGAGCCGCGAAGGGAAATTTGGAGCTCAAGGTCACCGGCAACGTGATTAAGAGAAGGCTACGGGTACCGATTTGCTTCAGGCTCAGTCCAAGCGAGAGGCGGCCTATGATGCTCCCCGGACCTGTTCAGGTAAAAGTCGTGAAAGCTTCGCGTACCTTCGCGGGCAATCCCCTGCCCATCCCGCAGTATCGCTCTGTTCCGGACACAAAAAAACCGGCGCCATAGCGGCACCGGTTTGTACACAAAAGGATAAAAGCCCGGCGTGATTAGTGAGCCGCGCTACGGATTTCCTTATGCACCGTGTGGCGGCGCAGGTGCGGATTAAACTTCTTCAGTTCAACCTTTTCCTGGGAAAGCTTCTTGTTGCGCGTGGTCATGTAGCGGGAGGCTTGCTTGCCTTCCTTGCGGGCTTCAGTGCATTCGATGATTACTACGTCTCTGGGCATGGCTACTGGGTGTTGAAAAGCGTGCCAACTTACCCGCTCTGGCCACCGATGCAAGCAGAAAAATTACCGGCTGACCAAACCTTTGTCTCCGGGGCTCCGCGGATCGGTTTCCGCCCGTTGACTGATACCAAAGCCGCCAGCCCCCGTACGCTAGCGGGTCTGCATGCGGACCTTGGTCAGCTTGGCCTTGCGCGACTGGTCCATGACGAAGGTCACGAAATGGAAGGGCACGTTTTCGTCCGCCATGAGCAGGACGGACGGTGGCTGCTGCTGCCCGGCAGCCTCGTCGAAGGCGGCAATCAACTCCTCGGCAGTCACAGGCTGGTTGTCGATGAAGTACTTGCCCTCGGTGTCGATCCCGACCATGAGCTGGATGACCTCGTCGTCCTTGCCTGCGGTTTCCATCTTGGGCGGGGTGATGTTCAAGACATCCATGTTCTTGAACTGCATCGTCATCAAAAAGAAGAAGATGAGCACAATCAGCACGTCGATCAACGGGACGATGTTGATCTCGGCCTTTTTCCTGCGCTTCTGGATATTCATCCGGTGACCTCAGGCTTTGGCGAGCTTGGACTTGGCGATGTCGATCATGCGCTCGACCCCGACGTTGATCTGGGCGCTGAGCATGTCCACCCGGCGCGTCAGGTAGCTGTTGCCGACCAGCGCGGGAATGGCGATGGACAGGCCGAGCATGGTCGTCCCCAGCGCCAGCGCGATCCCCTGCACAAACTGCGAGGGGTCCGGCAGCCCGCTGTTGGGGTCGATCCCCTGGAAGACGTTGATCAGGCCGGCCACGGTGCCGAGCAGGCCAAGTAGCGGCGCAGCCCCGACCACGATGTCGAGGATGAACATCCCCCGCTCCAGCCGGGCGATTTCCAGCGCGGCAAAGGCCTTGAGCGCCTCCGGGTCCGGAGCGTTGAGCTTATAGAAGAAAAGGATGCGTCCCCCGACCGAATGCGGGTCGCCTTCCAATTCCAGCACATCACCGGTCACAAAGCTGTCCACCAGGTCTTTCGGCAAAATGCGAGAACTGCGCAGCGCGATCAGGCGCTCGACAATGATGAATACCGCCAACACCGAGCACAGGCCCAGCGGGATAAGAAAGGTCAGACCAATATCGGTGAGAAAGCTCAGCATAGCACGAAAGAATATCTCACTCAAGACGGGCTAAAACCCCTCCCCGCGCAAGGCTTTTCTGCACGCAAGCCACACCGAAATCGCCTGCTTCCCCCGCGCAAAGGTAAGGCTACGGCAAAATCCCGCACAACGCAGGGCTGCCCTGCCTCTGAAACCCCATCCATACGGAGTCCGGTCCCACCGTGTCGCCCCGCGATTACCAGTTTCAGCAATCGCAGGCGCAACCGGCGAAAAACACTGGAAGGCTCAAGCCCCCGCACTAAACATAGTGCAGGCGGTCGGCCACGGACTCGATCTCCTCGGGCTTGTTGAGCAGGAGGGCAAGCGGGTCCCACTCGCCGGCCAGCAGGCCTTCGCGGGCGCTTTCGGCCAGCTTGATCGGGTACTCATTGCCACCGGCCGCGACGACCATCTTTTCCAGGTCGATGGTGAGCGGCTTTTCCGGGTGTGACTCGACGATCTGGGTCAGGGTGTGGAGCGTTTCGACATCGACGCTGACGCACGGCATCCCGAGCGTGGTGGAGTTGCCAAAAAAGATTTCTGCGTAGCTGAGCCCGATCAGGGCGCGCACGCCGAACTTGTGCAGGCTCTGCGGGGCGTGCTCGCGTGAGCTGCCGCAGCCGAAGTTCGAGCCCACCAGCATGATGGTGGCACCCTTGAAACGGTCCTCGTTGAGCGGGTGCTTCTTCTTTTTCCCCTCGGCGTCATAGCGCACGTCGTAGAAAGCGAACTCGCCCAGGCCGTCAAAGGTGACGCACTTCATGAAGCGGGCCGGGATGATCCGGTCGGTGTCCACATCGTCGCCCGGCACGGGAACGGCCCGACCGGTGACCTTGGTGATCTTTTCCAAAGCTGACATAATCTTGATCCCTTAAGTTAAGAAGTTAGGCGCTGACCGTTTCGGCGAAACCGAAGACCTCGCGGGCGTCGCTGACCTCGCCGGTGACGGCGGCGGCGGCGACCATGACCGGGCTCATAAGGATGGTTCGGCCGGTGGGGCTGCCCTGACGGCCCTTGAAGTTACGGTTCGAGGAGGAGGCGCTGAGCTGGTTGCCCTTGAGCTTGTCCGGGTTCATGGCCAGGCACATGGAGCAGCCCGCGCCACGCCATTCGAAACCGGCCTCACGGAAGACCTTGTCCAGGCCCTTTTCCTCGGCGATCTTGGCCACGACCTGTGAGCCGGGCACGCAGATGGCGGTGACGCCGGGGGCGACGTGCTTGCCCTTGAGGTACTTGGCAACCTCGTCCAGGTCGCTCAGGCGGCCATTGGTACAGGAGCCGATAAAGGCCACGTCGATCTTCGTCCCGCGGATGGGAGCGCCGGGCGTGAGCGACATATGCTCGTAGGCTTCGGCGGCGGTGGCGCGGTCGGAGCCTTCCAACTCTTCGAGCAGGGGGAGGTTTTCATCAATGAAAACCGCCTGGCCGGGGTTGATCCCCCAGGTGACGGTCGGCTTGATGTCCTCGGCCTTGATGTTGACCACGTCGTCGTAAATGGCGTCCTTGTCGCTGGCGTAGGATTTCCATTTCTTGACCGCGTCTTCCCACTTCGCTCCGTTGGGCGAGTAGGGACGGCCCTTGAGGTAGTCGAAAGTCTTCTGGTCCGGGTTGACATAGCCGCAGCGTGCGCCGCCCTCGATGGACATGTTGCACACGGTCATGCGCTCCTCCATGGAGAAGTTGTCAAAGACCTCGCCGCCGTATTCGTAAGCGAAGCCGATCCCGCCATTGACGCCGAGCAGGCGGATGATGTGCAGGATCACGTCCTTGGCGTAAACGCCGGGGGCGAGCTTGCCGTCCACGTTGATGCGGCGAACCTTGAGTGGGCTCAACGCCATGGTCTGGGTCGCGAGCACGTCACGCACCTGGCTGGTGCCAATCCCGAAGGCAATCGCCCCGAAAGCACCGTGGGTGGCAGTGTGGCTGTCGCCGCAGGCAATGGTCGTGCCGGGCTGGGTAATCCCCTGCTCCGGGCCGACGATATGGACGACCCCCTGCTTGCCAGTGTTGGTGTCGAAAAAGGTGATGCCGGACTCCTTCGTGTTCTTGCGCAGGGCCTCGATCATGGCCTGGGCCAGCGGGTCGCTGTACGGCTCGACCAACTCGTTGGTCGGAACAATGTGGTCCACGGTCGCGAAGGTGCGGCTCGGGTACTTGACGGTCAGTCCGAGGTCGCGAAGCATGCCAAAGGCCTGCGGCGAAGTCACCTCGTGAATGAGGTGCGTGCCGATGAACAATTGCGTCTGCCCATTGGGCAGTTTACGCACGGCGTGGTCTTCCCAGACTTTATGAAACAAGGTCTTACCCATAAGAACCGGGTAATAAATACGCACACCCGCGCCTTGTCAAAGCGGTAATCATCTTCGTTCCGGTTTTACCCGCTCCCCTCCAACGCCACCCCACCGACCTTTTTCGCCGCCCCAGCGCAACGGCGCAATCTCCCAAAAACAAACTGGCAGGGGCAGAGGGACTTGAACCCCCGACCAATGGTTTAGAAAACCACTGCTCTATCCACTGAGCTATGCCCCCAAGATATTATTCGATAAAGACTTACAGGAATATTCGATGGCCAAAAAATCACACTTGTCACCCATTTGTGTAACCACATAGACTTTGACACATGAGCACATCCAAGAAAGCCAGGCAACCGGGCTCCCTGAAAGTGGGTGAGTGTCTATATCGCCATGAAACATCGGGCACTTACTATGCGTTGGTGAAGTCTAACGGCAAGCAAATCCGACGCTCGCTGAAAACCAACGACTTCGCCCTCGCCAAGCGCAGATTGCGCGAATTTCGGGAAAAAATCGGACGCCTCGACCTCAGCGACGGCAAGTCCAAGATACTTTTCCCCGAACTGGCGGAAAAATGGCGCGCCACCCTTGCCCCACACCTCAAGCCCAGTTCCACCCTCCGGCGCGATTCCAGCATTGTGCAACTAAACCGTTTCTTCGGCCAGCAGCTAGCCCGCACCGTCACCCGCGCCATGTGCGAAGACTGGGCACAAGCACGTTCCCCGCAGATTGCCGCTTCGACCTTTAACAACGAACGCGACACCCTGATCGCGATTTTCGAGTACGCCCGCCGCGAAGGCATCATTCTGGACAATCCCGCCGAAGTCCTCCCCCGCCGCAAGCAGCCCAAGCCCGCCATCCTCATCCCCACCCGCGAGCAATACGAGAGCCTCCTCAAAACCATGCGCGGAATGGACAACCGTTATTAGACTGCCGCCGATCTGGTCGAGTTGCTCGCCACCTCCGGCATGCGTAAAGGCGAAGCCAACGCCCTACGCTGGGAAGACATCGACTGGAACCGGGGAGCTTTTACCGTGACCGGCGGCGAAGGCGGCACCAAAAACCACGAGGCCCGCATCGTCCCGCTCTTTCCGGCACTGGAAGCCTTCCTCCGCCGTAAGCGGGCCGAATATGGGGACACCCCACCCGCCCCCGAGTCCGTCATTGTCCCGGTCAAAGACGCAAAAAAAGCCCTTGAAACCGTCTGCCAGCACAACGGCTACCCGCACTTCACCCACCATTGCCTGCGCCACTTCTTCGTCAGCAACGCCATTGAGAAAAACGTGGACTTTAAAACCATCGCCGCCTGGGTCGGCCACAAAGACGGCGGCGTCCTCGTCGCCAAAACCTACGGACACCTCCGCGACACCCATTCCTTTGAGATGGCCAAGCGAATGTAACCTCACCGTTAGAACATAAGTTTCTTAAAAGGACTTATCATGGAGCATTACCTGATAAAAAACCAGGAATAACTTTGTCCACAATCTGTAGACCTACCCAACCAATTTGCATCAGCTGAGCCGTCCGACCAACGACATCCCAGAAACGTTGCCCTTCCTCAATAGCATCTGATGCCTTTGCCAATTCAGAGTCCGTGCACGCCGACCCGAATACAGCTTGAAGCGATTGCCGAATAGCTGAGGGTCCTAATATTTGATAGAATCGAATTGCTTCATCAAGAGACAATAAGTGCCCCATCAGATACACCCGCAGTTCATCATGAACTGATGATTTTTTTATCTTGTTTATTAAATCTATAACATCAGTCCGTATCGTCTCCAGCTCATCAAGATCAATCTCAGCCTCCGGAGAATAGCGTTCGAGCACATCAGATGCAATCTCAAGACCATATTCAATTTTGGAATTTATCGCTTCCGCGAAGGCGCGGACCTTCGAGCCATGGCCTACTGCAAACACCGCCCGCTCGCACTCGGGCATCCATTTCAAATAAAGGTCTGGATCATGAGACGCCAGCTTCATTGCATTCCGAATCGTTACCGGCAGCCTCGTAAACTTGGTGAGAGCATCGTAAAATGACGGGAAGTCCTTTGGATCGAAACTAAATATTTCAGCAAAGGCCTCGGCCGAGGTAATCTCCCTCTTCTTTGAGGAACATTGCTTGAGGAGCGAGATCAGATTAAGCAGTCGTTGAGACGGATTAGACATATCTTGAACAAACGAGTTATTGCAGATACAGCGAATACGATTCTTTATTATTGTTTATACACGGCAATTTAAGCTGTCCAGCATGTAGCACACCCGTTAACTTGACAAAACCATTACTGCAATGCAGTATTGCAGCATGTCAGCAGTTCTCTCAGTCAGCAAACGCGGCACCGTGACCCTGCCGCCGGAGTATCGGCGCAAGCTGGGTCTCGACAAGCTCCCGAATCCCCTCGTGATCGTCGAGGAGAAGGACGGCAAGCTTACGCTCGAACCCGCCGCCGCTGTCCCCGTCCGCGACATCCCCGCCAAGACAATCCGCGAATGGATCGCCGATGACGAGGCCGCCATGGCCGCTTTCAAGAAAAGCAAGTGAAGCTGTTTCTGGATTCGAGCGTGCTCCTCTCGGCTTCTGCCTCGGCCAAGGGCGCAAGCCGCTACATTGTTGAGAACGCGGAATCATTGAGCTGGTCGCTCATCAGCTCGGCCTACTGTCTGGCCGAAACCCAAAAGAACCTCCCCAAGCTCGGCCCCGCTGCTGTTCAGCACTTCAAGCGTCTTGTCCGCGACAGCATCGCGTGGACCGGGGACGCGCTGTCCCCGGATAAGATTCTCATCTTCCCCAAGGCCAAAGACCGCCCCGTCGTCCTCTCCGCCCTCGCCGCAAAGGTGGACGTCCTGCTGACCCTCGACCGTCAGGACTTCATGGGCCTGCTCGGGAGCCAGGTTTACGGCGTCGCTATCCGCACCCCCGGCGATTGGTTGCTTGAATGCCGCGAGCATGGAGTGATATAGATAGGTACGCCCTTTCTATTGTCTATGGATACCTCAAACCCGTTTTACGGTTTTACAGAAGAAGCATTTACCCGGTGGTACGAGCAGAGGTCGGTCGATTATCAGATCGAACGGGAATACTTCGAAGGACTCACCCCAATGCCCTCGAAACAGGGTTTTATTAGGGGAGAGAGCCGGGGGACAGCAAGAAAATCCTCGCGGGGGGCGGAATTGGTTTCAGCGGCCGGGCGAGGGGCGGAAAAGTTGGATCGACAGCCGGTTTAACTATCCGTAAAGAGAGCAGGCAAATACCGACGAGACGGGGAACCTCCCGGAAATCGGCAACTTTAATGACTTCCTGACCGTATTTGTCCCATGAAAAAAGCCTTTCTCTCTCTGCTGACCTTTTTCGTTCTCTCGACTGCCGCCCAGGCCGCCGACTCCACGCCTGAGACCGTCTTCATTGACAAAATCTGGAAGGCCGTCGAATCGCGCAAGGCCGAGTCCTTCATGCCACTGTATTACCAAGGGTTGCCGAAGGAGCTTGAGCCCACCTTCAAGGAACTGTGGAACAACCTGCTGACCCACGGAATCAACTCCGTCGCGATCAAGCCTGTGACCGAAGAAGAGGCCAAGTCCGAACCGGCCTCCGCCACCATTAAGGACACCACCTACGTCCGCAACCCCGCGCCCTCGGCCACGCTGATACTCACCTTCAAGAGCGACAGCGCTTCGCAAGGACGTTTCCCGATCAGCCTCGTGGATGGCAAATACTACCTTTCCAGCTGGAAGGCTCAGTAAAAAGCGGCAACTCCGCCGACGGATATTTTACAGCGCAGTCGCGCACGCGTTGTGCCATTCCCGTGGCGCGCCGTGGCATAACTGCAAACAATGCCCCCATACAGGTGATGGCGGACTGGCACGTCACCGCTGCGTAACAAAAGCGCGGGGATTTGATTCTCAGCGTCGAGTGGAGGAAGTTTTTCTTTCCATCGGCGAGAAAGCCCTTAGCCTGCGGGGTATGTCTGTCACTGCAAATCTCGATACCGATGCGCTCGCGCGCGCCGCGCTTGAAGCCCGCGGACTGGCCATGGACGCCGTCGCCGCCTGTAATTCCGGTCACCTCG
This sequence comes from Ruficoccus amylovorans, assembly GCF_014230085.1. Classification (NCBI taxonomy): domain Bacteria; kingdom Pseudomonadati; phylum Verrucomicrobiota; class Opitutia; order Puniceicoccales; family Cerasicoccaceae; genus Ruficoccus; species Ruficoccus amylovorans. The sequence goes on from NZ_JACHVB010000063.1 coordinate 81,969, forward strand.
GCCTGCCGCTGGGTGCCGCCGAATGCGGAGCCGCCCTCTTCGGCCACGCGCTGCAATTTAACCCGGATGACCCCAAGTGGCTCAACCGCGACCGCTTCATCCTCTCCGCCGGGCACGGCAGCATGTTCCTGTACAGTTGGCTGCACCTGGCCGGGTTCGACCTCTCGCTGGAGGAAGTGAAAAACTTCCGCCAACTCGGCTCGAAGACCCCCGGCCACCCCGAATACGGCGAAACCGACGGGGTCGAGGCCACCACCGGCCCGCTCGGGCAGGGCACGGGCAACATCGTCGGCTACGCCTGCTCGCAAAAAATGCTCCAGGCCAAGTTCGACAACCCGATGGACCCGCTGTTCGACTACCACTGTGTGGCGCTGGCCGGGGACGGTTGCCTGCAGGAAGGCATCTCCGCCGAAGCCGCCGCCTACGCGGCCCGCTTCGGATTGGACAACCTGATCATGTTCTATGACAGCAACGACGTCACCCTCGACGCCATGGCTGACAAGACTCAGTCGGAGAACACCGCCGACCGCTACGAAGCCTACGGTTGGGACGTCACCGTGCTGCCCGACGGGCACGACCTCAAGGCCATCGTCGAAGCCTTTGAAAAGGCCAAGGCCGATGACAACGGCCACCCCAAGCTCATCATTCTCAAGACCGAAATCGGCCGCGGCATCCCCGAAGTGGCCGGGACGAACAAGGCCCACGGCGAAGCCGGGGTGAAGTTTATCCCCGAAGACCGGCTCAAGCTCGGTCTGCCCGAGGAGCGTTTCTTCGTCTCCGAGGAGACCCGCGCCTTCTTCGCCGCCCACAAGGCCGCGCAGAAAAAGAAGTACGACGCCTGGCAGGAGAAGTTCAAAATCTGGCAGGGCTCCAACCCCGAACTGGCCCAACTCCTCGCAGACGGCGTCGCCCACAAGCACGCCACCGAGCAGGAACTGCTCAAGGTCATCCCCGAGTTTGACCCGGAAAAGAAGCTCGCCACCCGCGCCGCCGGTGAAGTCGTGCTCAACGCCATCGCCGGGGCCTGCCCGCTGCTGACCTCCGGCAGCGCCGACCTCCACGGCTCGACCAAGAACTACATCAAGGGTGTGGGCGACTTCGACGTGGACGACTACGCCGGTCGCAACTTCCACTACGGCATCCGTGAGCACGCCATGGGCGCGATCATGAACGGCATCGCCTACGACGGCATCTTCAAGACCTCCGGGGCGACCTTCCTGACCTTCTCGGATTACATGCGCCCGTCCGTGCGCCTGGCCGCGCTGGCCCACCTGCCCGTCTTCTACATCTGGACGCACGACTCCGTCGGCGTCGGTGAGGACGGCCCCACGCACCAGCCGGTCGAGCACGTCACCGCCCTGCGCTGCATCCCGAACCTCGACGTTTACCGACCGGCCGACCCCGAGGAAACCGCCGCCGCCTACGCTGCCGCCGTCGAGCGCTCCGAAGGCCCGACCGCGCTCATCCTCTCGCGCCAGAACCTCCCCACCCTCAAGTGCACCCCGGCGGAAACCCGCCGTCAGGGCACGCTCAAGGGCGGCTACATTGTCAAAAAGGAAACCGCCGCGCTGGAAATCATCCTCATCGGCACCGGCAGCGAGCTTCAGCACTGTCTGGTCGCCGCCAAGGAGCTGGGTGAGGGTTGCCGCGTCGTCTCGCTGCCCTGCTGGGAACGCTTCGAGCGCCAGGACCAGAGCTACCGCGACGAAGTCCTGCCGCCCGCCTGCAAGAAGCGAGTCTCCATCGAGGCCGGGATCACCCTGGCCTGGGCGAAGTACGTCGGCCTCGAAGGCAAGGCCCTCGGCACCGACAGCTTCGGCCTCAGCGCCCCCGGCGACACCGTGATGGAGAAGTTCGGCATGGACGCCGCACACGTCATCGCCGCCGCGAAAAGTTTATAAGCATCCACTTTCGCCTTCGGGTCATGACTCCGCTTCAGGCGGAGTCATCCCGATCCGAAGGATCGAGGGTCCAGGGCATGCCCTGGAAAACCGCGCTGGCAACGGCGCGGTTTTGTTTTAGGTTGATTTATCGAACAGGAAGTCGCAGAGAGTGCGGAGAGTTTCCCGTGGCTCTTTTCGCGTTCCTTCGCGTGACTTCGCGGGCAACTCCTTCTATTTTACCATTCTCTTTTTAAACCGGTTCAGGAAAACTCCGGTTCCTGGTGCCCCCTCGTGCGCCACAGAAAAAGTCTCCCCTATCGGCGCTCCCTCCTTTATAAGAAAATCTTTCCCAACAAAAAATGTCCGAACTCGTACGTGTACAAAAATTTTTAGCCGACCGCGGGATGTGCTCCCGGCGGGAGGCTGAGGAGTGGATCCGCGAAGGCCGGGTCAAGGTCAACGGCGTCGTCGCCGAGCTGGGCCAGAAAGTCAATCCCGAGGCCGACCAGGTCGCGGTGAAAAACAAGAAGGTGCCCCAACTGCCCAAGCGCAAGGTCACCCTCCTGATGAACAAGCCCAAGGGCACGCTCTGCACCAACCACGACCCCAACGCAGTGCTGACCGTCTTCACCATCCTGCCCAAGGAGTACCGCTTCGACCGTCTGTTCTGCGCCGGACGGCTCGACAAGGACAGCGAGGGCATGCTCATCCTGACCAACGACGGCGATCTGGCCAACCGCATCACCCACCCCACCGGCGGCGTCGTCAAGCGCTATAGGGTCAAGCTACACAAGCCCTTCGACCCGGCCGTCACCCCCAAGCTGCTCAAGGGCGTGATCGACGAGGGGGAACACCTGTTCGCGAAAAAGATCATCCCCGCCACCACCGGGCCGGAGGCCGACCACCGCGTCGAAGTCCACCTCGACCAGGGCCGCAAGCGCGAAATCCGCCGCCTCTTTGAAGCCTTCGGCTACCACGTCAAAAAGCTCAAGCGCTTCCAGATGGGCAAGCTGCGCATGAAGGGCATCAGCCCCGGCGCGGTCAAGCCGTTGACCGAACGCGAGATCGAGAGCCTGTTCCAGCAGTAGAGTTTTTTTAGGCCACAGAGCACACAGAGGAGGCACAGAGCACACAGAGCGAGAAGTTTGAGAGAAGCCTTCTCCCTCTTGGTGTCATGCCCGTTGTGGCTTCTGTTACAGAGGTTTAAATAAAGTCTTAGCCGCCACAAAAAGGCCGAATGGCTAAAATGACTAATGGTTGTTTTCTACATTCCACATCCAACCATTAACGATTGGCCATCACGCTGAGCGATTCCACTCAGTGCGCCCTGTGCCTCCTCTGTGTGCTCTGTGACCTAAAAAATAGAACGTCCTAAAAATCCACCTGGAGCTGGAGGCCGATGACGAGCGCGTCGTCGAACTGATTGGCCGCGCCGGGATTGATAACGCCCTGGATGTTCGGCTGGAGGTAGAAGTAGTTCGTCACCTGATAGCGGTAGCTCAGTTCGAGTTCGACTTCGTAGTCCTGCACAGGCTGGCCGGCGGCGCGCTGGGCATTCCCCCAACTGCTGCTGAAGTTCAGCCAGGCCGCGCCGAGAGAGAGGATGTCCTGGTCGCGTCCCGGTAGCAGCCCCCGGTAGTAGAGACCGGCGCTGGCGAAGAGGTCGGCCTGGTTCACGTCGTCGCTGAGGTTGAACTGGCCCGTGGTCCAGAAGTAGAGCCCCTGGATCTCTTCCATAAAACCTTCTGACTGGCCCCAGACCTGACGGGCCTGCATGCGCTCGGAGTTGGGCACTTGCTCGGGCACGCCCTCGCGGTAGAGGTTCTGCTCGATGAAGTAGTAAAGCCCCCCGATGTTGTCGGTCGTGCCGCCGCTGTTCGTAGTGAAGGGTCCGGTGAACATCCACGCCCCCAGCGCGTATTTACCGGGCAGGCCGGAGGAGTATTTTGACCAGTTGAGCTTGTAGCCCAGCTCGCCCATGATGTTCGCGCCCTGGTCGAAGTTAAAGGTGAAGTCCGTCCCGTGGTTGTCCACATTGGCCTGGTTCGAGTCCGCCCCATAGGCACCGACCATGCCGTAAAAGCCGTCATGCTGCCCGGTGGGAACGCCGCCGCGGATGAGCGCGCCCCAGGTCGTCACCGGGTAGGCCGTGAACGGTCCCATGAAAAAGAAACCGACCGGCTGCCCGTCGAAGGCGTTGTTCATATAGTAGGCGAAGGCGTCCGAATGCGAGAAGTCGTCAAACTGCGCGATGCGCCCGGCCTTGATCGAGAAGTGCCCGTCCAGCAGGACTTGTTCGAGGTAGAGGTTGACGAGGCGATAGCTCTCGTTGCCGTAAAGCTGCTGGACGTTGATCACGTTGTGGATGTGGCTCAGCGTCAGGCTGGTGCCACTGCGCACCGACAGGCTGCTGAAAAAGCTCAGCCCCTCCAGTCCGGCCAGCTTTTCGAGGTCCACCCCGAAGTTGAGCCCCGTGCTGTTGAGCTGGGTAAAGCCCCGGCTGTCGCCACCGACAGGGTTACCCGCGAGGTTCATGGCGAAGCTCAGGTCAATCGCCAGCCCGTAATCGGCCAGGTCTTCGCGCCAGCCCCCGGTGTCGCCGAGCAGGTACTGACGCTCCTGAAGTTCATCGATCATGTCCTCCTCGGGTTGGCGGTTTTTCTCCGCTTCCGAGGAGAAGTGGGTCAGGTTCTCGTTTATTTTTTCGGTGGAGGAGTTGTAGTTGTCCACCGCGTGAAGAACGGGCGAGACGGTCAGTCCTAGCAGGCATGCACACAGCCCGCGAGCAAGACAGGTAGGGGAAGGCATCGGTCGTTAAGGGGTTGGGGTGAGCAAGAGACGGCACCGACACAGGGCATTACAAAGTCAGACGCCATCATGGGGTTATCGCATTTCATGCGCTGGCTTATAGATAAGGAGCTAACCCCTTACCAATCAAGAGAAATCGTATCCGTCCGGCATGACAACAGCCCCCGCTACAGGCTGTTCGAGTGCGAGCGTACGATGAGCGGAAGCATCTGTCCGCGCCGGAAAAGCGTGACCTGCCCGCTGCTGGCCGAGACGACCAGCGCGATGCAATCCGTGGCCACAGAAATGGCGTTGGCCGCGGCGTGACGGGTCCCAAGGCCACTGGGCATTTCCTTGGGAAAGTCGGGGGCGTGAACCATGCTCCCGGCCGCTTCCAGCACGCCGTCGCCGTTGATGAGAAAGGCCCCGTCGATAAACGAAAACTCCTTCACCGTCTCGTCCATGAACGGATTGAGGATGTTGCGCTCCTCGCGCTCGTAGCCCTGGAACGGGTTCAGCACAAGCTGCTTGGTGTAGGGCTTGATCTTCTCTGCCTCGCCGATGACGAAAAGCGTGCCGATGGGCTTGCCCTCGCGGCCCTCGACCGAAAGCTCCGTCGCGATGCCCAGCACGCGCTCCAGCACCTCGGGCTTGACCGAACTGGGGAGCATGTCGCTCTGCCGGGTAAAGACCGACTGGAATTCCCGCTCCACATCGACCACCACGAGCGTGTCGAACTGGTTGCTCTGCGGGATGCCGCCGACACAGCAGAGACGCTCGTTGCTTTTGATCAGGCCGCGCGTCAGGCCGATAAGCATGGCGCTGCGCAACTGCGAGAGGCGGTTGAAACCGAAGGCACGCACCGGGATGATGGCGTTAAAGGCGCGCTTGGCCTGCGTCATCTCGGAGGCCGACTGCGTGACGAGCAGGGTCTTGAAGTCGCCAAAATCGTCCGCCGCGTCCACGCCCCCGGCAAAGGTATCTCCGAAAACCATGACCGCTGAGCACTTCGCCCCGGTGGCGATCTTGACGGCCTCGCGCAGGATGAGGCGGTTGAACTTGTTGTCCTTGGTCCGCTTCTGATCGCGGGGACGGCCAAAGGCGTCGGCCACGTTCTTGCGCAGCGTGGCCACGTCAGGCGAGGCCGTCAGGCGCTCGACCATGGAGGGCTCCTGAAAGGTCCGGGCCAGCGAGGCGAGGACGTTCAGGTAAGACTTTTCGCGCTCGGAGGCCAGGAGGAGAAAGATCAGGCGCAGTTCCTTGTACTCGCCGTGCCCGTCGAACTCCAACCCGTCCGGGCAGCGCCCGATAGCGAAGAGGTATGGGCGCTTCATCTCGATGCGCACGTGCGGCAGGGCGATGCCGCTGCCGAGGTAGGTCGTCATCGTCTTCTCACGCTCCAGCAGTTCTTCGAGCAGCTCCTTGCGGTCAAACTTCTCTCCGCGCAGGTCACAGACCTCCAGCAGTTCCTTGAGCGCGCCTTCGAGGTCGCGGCTGACAATGTCGATGATCCGGTTTTTCGCTATGTAACGATCCAGGCGCATGGAGAGAGAATCAGGGGTTGGCAGTGAAAACGGAGAGTTCGGACGCAGGCATCAGGATGCCGACACGCATGCGGGCGGAAGGAAGCTCAAACCAAAGCTGAGCCGGGCCCTGCCCTGTCATGCGAAAACCGTCGTTTTTTCGTCCCCGGGTATCTGCCATCCGCCAGCCTTAAGCTATCTCTCCCATTTCAGGCCGCCTTTTTTCATCTCATAGAGGAACCCGACCGCGAGGATAAACAGGAAGAAAAGCACCGGGAGCAGAATCGGAATCTGCGCCACGATGAACTCGCGATAGACGAGGACCCACGGGATGAGGAAGACGACCTCCACATCGAAAAGGATGAACAGCATCGCCACCACGTAGAACTTCACCCCGAAACGCGGGTGGAACTTTCCGGTGGACACCAGGCCGCACTCGTAGGCGGCATCCTTGATGTAGTTCCCGCGGGAGCGCTGGCCGAAAATATGGCTGGCCACGATGATTGCGGACGCGATAACCACGCCCAGAATGATCTGGATCAGGACGGGAACGTAAGCTTCGACGCTCATGATTTTCAATCCATAGCAAGCGTCCGGCCTTGGCAAGTCACTTTGTTGTCAAAAAGTAAGCGTTCATGCGGGGCGGGACTGTCACGTCGGGCAGCACAACCGCCCATCGGGCAGACAAATAACCGACCGCCCTCCTCCCCCGTCACTGCCAGAATAGCGCCAGCCAGATGGTGGCCTTGTCAGGAGCCGTCCACTCGACCCGGTGACGCCGGTGCGCGGGGATGAGCAAGTGGTCGCCAGGGTGCAGTTCGCGCACGGCGGGCTCATCCTTGAAGCGCAGTCCCGCCCCACCCTCGGCCAGCAATATCCATTCGTGCTCGTCCTGGTCGTACCAGAAACCGGGCGGCGAAGCCTGTCCATGCGACACAATCCGCTCCAGGCGGAACCTTCCCGCCCCGCGCAGCAGCACGTCCGTCACCTCGTCCGGCAACGCCGGCGGTAAATCGTGCAAAAGATTCTCGCTCCGGTCCATGTGGATGTGCTTATGCTTCCTGCCTGCCCCCTGACGACTGAAAAACAGGGTCAACGCCATTTATCACTTTACACATCATAACATCAAGATACGTTGATGCGTCTATGAACAAACCTGGTCGCGCCATTTCCGACATGCTGACGGCGGGGGAACCCGTTTTTTCCGTCGAATTCTACCCCCCCAAGACCGAGGAGGGAGCCCGCCAGATGCTCCGCACGGCCAAGTCCCTGTCGGCCTTCCGGCCGGACTTCGTCTCGATCACCTACGGGGCCGGGGGCTCGACCCGCGAACGCACGCTCGAGTATGGCGAGCTTATGCGCGACCTGTTCCACTTCGAGGTCATGCCGCACCTGACCTGCGTCGGCCACTCGCGAGACGAGCTGGCCGCCATGCTGGAGCGTTTCCAGCAGGCAGGCTTCCGCAACATCATGACCCTGCGCGGCGACCCGCCTAAGGGCAAAACCGACTTCCAGCCCCACCCTGACGGCCTCGCCCACGCCTCCGAGCTGGTGGCCTTCATCCGCGAACGCTTCCCGCACTTCTGCCTCGGCGTGGCGGGCTATCCCGAAAAGCATCCCGAGGCGCCCAGCCTGGAATCGGACCTCGCGCACCTGAAGCACAAAGTCGATCAGGGGGCGGACTTCATCACGACACAGCTCTTTTTCGACAACGCCGACTACTTCGTCTTCGTGGACAAGTGCCGTGCCCTCGGCATCGAGAAGCCGATCATCCCCGGCATCCTCCCGGCCCTCTCGCTCGATCAGGTGACGAAGTTCTGCGGCTTTTGCCAGGCGAAGCTCCCGTCCGGGCTTGTCCGCCGCCTCGAAGCCGTCGCCGGAGACGAGGACGCCGAGCGCCGCGTCGGCGTGGAGTGGGCACATGAGCAGGTCAAGCAACTGCTGGAAGCGGGCGCACCCGGCGTCCACCTCTACATCCTCAACCGTTCGGCCTCCGCCATCGACCTGGTACAGGCGCTCCACAACGACGGCATCCTTCGCGCCTGAGCAAGCCCAGCTCACGGCGGGGGGCCGGTACGCCCTTGGGAGATAGAATCCGCTCACAACCGTACCGTCTCTGTCCGTCCCATAGGCACTGGGCAGCTTTTCCCGGCCAGTAGCGCCCTTCTGGCCGGGCCGTTTTTTTGTTGTTTCCGGAGCTCGCACCTGCCATCCGTAAGGGCCTATGGCCAACACACCCTCACTGAATATCTACTTCGCCGGAGAGCTTTTCACCCACAAGGATCTCGCTGGCAACGCGCTGCTGGCCGAGGCGATTTCCGACCTGTCCGACCAGCGCTATTGCAGCGTCCTGCCCCAGAATCTGGCCCGCCCGGGCAGCACCCCGCGCCAGCTTCGCGACTACAACCTGCTCAACCTGCTCGAATGCGACCTGGCCCTGTTCTGCTTCGACGGGGACGACCTGGACTCGGGCACCGTGGTCGAGTACATGATGGCCAAATTCGCCGACATCCCGACCGTCATCGTGCGCAGCGACTTCCGCACCGGCGTAGGCGACGCCAAAGACTACCCCTGGAACCTCATGGCCTGCTTCTACCCGCGCACCGAGGTCGAGATCATCGACGCCATGAGCATCTACCAGAACATTTTCAAGGAGTTCCCGCTGACCGAGGCCGCCGACATGCTGATCGAGCGCCGCAGCTCCGACGTGGCCAAGACCCTCGTACGCGTCATCGCCCAGGCGGTCGTGGACGCCTTCGACCGCGTGCTGGAAACGCCTTCGCGCATGACCCCGGATCAGGCCGAGGCCGTTTACGCCTGGCTGGTGCAGATGCCCGGCTTCGGGGAGGATATTGAACACATCCGCCAGGTCCTCAGCAACGCCCTCCAGCGCAAGCGCAAGCGCGGGCTGCTGCCGTGACCAAAGAGGGCTACTTGCGCTCCCCAAAAGAGCGTTTCCCCGCGAAGTGATATATTTACTTTCAGTTACAAAACCTTACCGACCAACCCTTCTCTAAAAAGCCCACGTCGTGCAACCAGCACGGCTCCGGCGTTGTTTTCCCTCTCCATGTCCACGCCCCCCGTCATGTACGACCCTCAAAAAAAGGTCTATCGCGCCAACGACACCCGCTACAGCATCATCGACCTGCTGGCCAGCGCCATCGACCCGGAGTACATGACCAATGGCATCCCGCGCATCTCGGACTTCCACCTCAAGGTGGGCGAGCCGGTGCGCTTCCGCATGGACGAGGATTTGCACGCCATTCACGAGGGCGAAATCGTCACCCCGGAACTGAGCGAAGCCCTCATCTACCCCCTGCTCCCGGAGAACGACCGCAAGGTCATGCAGGACAACCCGATGGCCGACATCGACTGCGGTTACGGGCTGGAGACTGAGCAGGGCATTTACAGTTTTCGTATCAACGCCTTCCGCGACAACGACGGGCTGGCCGCCGTCATCCGGCTGCTGCCCCCGCGCATCCCCGAGGTGCATGAGTGCGGCTTCCCCAGCGAGCTGGTCTGGAAGCGGATCGTGGGCATGCGGCAAGGGTTGGTCATCGTCTCCGGGGTCACCGGCAGCGGTAAGTCCACCACCATCGCCAGCCTGATCCAGACCATCAACCGCAGCCGCTCCCAGCGCATCATCACCCTGGAAGACCCGGTCGAGTACATGTTCAAGAGCAACCGCTCGCTCATCTCGCAGCGGGAACTGGGCCGGCACGTCAACTCTTTCCCCGAGGGCCTGCGCAGCGCCCTGCGCGAAGACCCTGACATCATCCTCGTGGGCGAAATCCGCGACCTGGAAACGGCTTCGCTCGCCCTGACCGCCGCCGAAACCGGGCACCTGGTTTTTTCCACCCTGCATACCCGCGACTGTCTCGGGGCGCTGACCCGCCTGATCGACATGTTCCCGACCGCCCGCGAGCGCGAGCTGTGCACCCAGCTCTCCTTCAGCCTGAGCTACGTGCTGAGCCAGAAGCTCATCCCCCGCGCCGACGGAAACGGCCGGCTCGTGGCGATGGAAGTCTTCCGCAACACCGCGCAGATGAGCAATTTCCTGCGCACGAACAAGCTTCACCAGATTTACTCATCCATCGAAACCGGCGGCGAACACGGCATGGTCACGATGGAACGGCGCCTGCTCAACCTCTTCGAGGATGGCCTGATCTCACGCGCCGACGCCATCATGCACGCCAATCGCGACGACATCGTTGACCGCCTCCCGCCTGCGTAGGGATAAGCGTTTTAACAACTATTGTGTCCACAATAGTTGAATGGCTAAATGGCTGATTGTTAATTGCTGGATGCTGAATGTAGTTAACAACAATTAGCCATTTAACCGTTAAGCCATTCGCTCTTTCAGTGGCGGCTACAACTTTATTTAAGGGGCTCTATGAGTTTGAGAGTCGGGAAATCTTGCCCTACTCGCAGTCGAGGAAGACCGCGCCTTGCAGGTTGTCGCGGAGGTACTTCCACGAAACCCAGCCGTAGCCGCCATTGCCCCAGCGCGGCCCCCAGGAGTTCTTGAACTGGAAAAGCGCGTCCTCGGGACGTCCCGACTCGCACTTATACCCGACGAGGGTGACGGCATGCCCGGCCCCCGCCCGCGGGCTCTGGTCGTCGATCAACGGTGAACGTGAGACCGCCGCGTAGTTCGGCCAGGCCATCCCGACCACGACCGGGACCTGGTGGTTGAGCAGGTGAAAAATCCCGTCCAGCCGCTCCTGCGGCGTACGTCCGCTGACCCAGTACGCCTCCACCCGGCGGCGGTTGCGAGCCTTTTCCACCACCTCCGCCGAAGGGTCTTCGATCTGCGCCATCGACTGGCCAAAGGTATTCGGCAACTCTTCCGCCTCGACGATTCCGTAAGCCCGCAAGGCCTGTACCACCTCCATCAGGTTAAAGCCGAGGTCGGCGTCGCCACTCATCTCCTCGCCATCCACGATCCGGGCCTGCGCCAGACCGAGAGACTTGCGGGTGGCCCAGATCAGGTACTCCTCCGAGAGGCGGCGCGGCTCCCCGCTGTTACGCCCTTGCTGGTACTCCAGCGCGCTGACCACGGAAAAAACCGCGCAACTCGGACGGCGCCCCTGACTCTTGGCGTAAAGGCCCATCTCCTGAAATTCCGGGCGCAGGTCCACCCGCTCCTGAAGCTGCGGACGGGTGCCAAAAAGTGGCAACATCTCATCGGCCAGTGATAACGACTTGCCAGCCGTACCCGTTTCGCGAGCTCGGGCAGCGTCCTGCTGCGCCTGCTCGCGCCGGCGGGCTTCTTCCTGCCGGGCCAACTCCTCGCGGTAGGCTTCGCCCTTGGCCGGATCGTAGCCGAAGTGCGCTTGCCAGCTCTCGGGCAGGTCCGCCATCGGCACCTTGGCAATTCCCTGCTGGTGCCGGATAATGATTGCGTCCGGCAGCACCTCCTGCACGCGCACATTGGTATAAATTTTCCCTCCGGCCTCCAGCCTGGCGATCACCGCAGCCGCCTCCAGCACCGGAGCGGCCAGCAAACACAGCCCCAGCAGCAGGGGCCAGAGTCTGCGGAGGGAGATGCCGGTCACGGGTGGGTTGGGCTAGAGAGTTTAAGCCGTTACCTGAGCTTCCCGCCCCTGGCGAAAAGCCGCGGCGAACTCGCGCAACGACGGAAAAATGAACGCCGCCTGCTCACGCATCAACGCTGTCGGCGTCTGCAGGTCGGGAATCAGCACGGGCATCATTCCCGCCCGGTAAGCCCCCTCCAACCCCGTCGGTGAATCCTCCAGCACGAGACAATCCTCCGGGGCCAGCCCGAGCAACTCCGCCGCCCGCAGGTAAATATCGGGGGCGGGCTTGCCGTTGGGCACCTGGTCGCCACTCACGATCACGGGCAGACGCTTGATCAGCCCGGTGGCCGTGAGCTTGCTGCGGCTCAGCCCCTCGTGAGTCGAGGTGGCCACGGCGCGCGGCAGGGAAATCTCGTCCAGGTAGTCCAGCGTATCCAACAGGCCGGGGCGAATGGGCACGCCACCTTTTTCCAACAAAGCATAGTAATGCCGCCGCGCCCCCTCGATAATCTCCTCACAGGGAGCATCCGCCCCCAACCCCTCACGCATGATACGCTGGCTGGAGTCGGCGCGATGGCCGATCATGGCGGCGTAGAGCTCGTCCGGAAAGTCCACCCCGACTTCCATCGCCGCCTGCTGATAGGCCCGCCGGAACAGGCGTTCCGTGTCGAGCATGAGCCCGTCCATGTCAAAGATAACGCCGCGGATATGCTTGAAATCTGCCATGATAAAAACGCCGCCATTATCCCCCTATTCCCCCTCCGGCGCAATCCCTTTCGCCCCCGAGATGAGGCCGGGAAATTCCACTAGTGACTTTTTTTCATGGCCGGATGGGGGGACTTGCCGCTAGCGTCGGGGTCATGCCTCGACTGGAAGACTTGGTAACCTTTTGTGACGAACGCACCAACCGCTCGCAAATCACCGACTTTCCCCCGGCCATGAACGGCCTCCAAGCCGCCAATTCCGGCAAGGTGACCAAGATCGGCGCCGCCGTGGATGCCGGGTTGGTCCCTTTTGAAATGGCGGCAACGGCGGGGGTGGACTTCCTCATCGTCCACCACGGCATGAACTGGAACCCGCCCATGCCCCTGACCGGCCCCAACTACCGGAAGGTCAAACAGTTGCTCGCCGCCGACATCGCCGTTTACAGCAGCCACCTGCCGCTGGACCTGCACCGCGAGATCGGCAACAACGCCTGCATCGCCCGGCGACTGGGGCTGGAAATCACCGACTGGTTCCTGCCCTACGAGGGCAACAGCATCGGTGCGATCATCGAAAACGTCCCCCTGCGCCCCGTCCTGCACCAGCGCATCCAGGAGCTTTTCCCTCACACCTTCACGGCGATTGAGGCTGGCCCCGAGCAGCCCCGGCGCATGGGCCTGCTCTCCGGCAGCGGCCAGTCCGCCATTGCCCACCTCCGGGCCGCCGGGATCGACACCTTCCTCACCGGCGAGCTCAAGCAGGAGCATTTCAACATCGCCCAGGAGCAGAGCCTGAACCTCTATCTCGGCGGCCACTACGCGACCGAAGTCTTCGGCGTCATGGCGCTCGCCGCTGAGGCCGCCGAAAAATTCGGCCTGGAGTGGGAATTTCTCCCCACCGGCTGCCCGCTTTAAAAAAAAGCGCCAACGGGGCCACGGCACTTCCGTGCCCTCCGGCGGGCCGTGATTTCTGGCTCCCCTTTCGCGGATTTCTCCTGTAGAAGCCTTGCCCCATGAAGCAAATCGGCATCCTCAACGGCCCCAACCTGAACCGGCTAGGCAAACGCGAGCCCGACATCTACGGCCATGCCACCCTCGACGACCTCCACGCCCAACTGCGTAAGGAGGCGACGGCCGACGGGATCGAGCTCGACTGCTTCCAGTCCAACCACGAGGGCGAACTGATCGACAAGCTCGCCGCCTGGGCCGATGGCGGATTCGTCGGCGCGGTCATCAACCCCGGCGCCTTCACCCATACCAGCGTGGCCCTGCGCGACGCCATCGCGGGGACCGGCCTGCGCTGCGTCGAGGTGCATATCTCAAACATCTACCGTCGCGAAGAATTTCGCCACAAGAGCTTGACCGCACCCGTTTGCGAAGCCGTCATCTCCGGCCTCGGCCTGCACGGCTACAGCGCCGCCCTCGCCTTTCTAGCGCGGGAATAGAACACCTTCAGCAAAGCTGCCACACCGGCAGACCGGCGATTCTACGCTTTTGTGTTTCTGGCGGTTTTTTTAAAACCACAGAGGACGAAGGAATGAAGTTCCGTCTAAAAAGCTTTCCTCAAAGCAACATGGAATCAGAACCACTCCCGCGCACCTACTTCTTGTGGCGGGCGGCGGCGGCCAGACGGGCGTAGCGACGGCTTTTCCAGCCGATCAGCCAGAAGGCGGCCGCCCCGATCAGTGCGGTCACGGTCCACTTGAACGCATCGGTCCAGATCTGGCGCAACCGGGCACTGAGCGAAGACTCGGCTCGCTCGATATTGCCCGTATTGATCTCATTGAAACGCTCAGCCAGATTGCCCTTGAGCACTTGCAGGTCGGGCTCGAAAAACATGTTCTCATCCAGCGGGAGCGGCTGCACAAAGGCGACCACATCCTCGCGGGACCGCTTGTCATTGAGCTTGCCGATGGCCCCCTGGGTCATTTGCTCCTGCTTTTCCACCCACGCGGTCGTCTGCTTGTCCAGAGCCCGGTGGATACGGATACCACTGATCAGCACAAAGGGGACCAACGCCAGGTTCAGCACCGCCAGCAGCAGGCTAAGCTTGCCCAGGCGGGCGCGGGCACGAGCTTCGGCCGGGGTGAATTTGTCGCCCGCCGGGATCAGCAGGAGCAACACCCCAAGCAGAGGCAGGAGCACGTGTTCGGCCAGACGGCCCGCGGTACGCATTTCGGAAACCGGATTCATCCAATCCGTTCCGAGCAAGATATAGGCATAGTCGATCAGCCCCAGTACAAGCAGAGCCCAACCGACAATACGCAGATAACTGCGCGCAGTTGTCCGGTCGTCCGGAGGTAGCGACAGCAAGCTGGATGACATAGAGAGGCGGAAGCGAGCGGAGAGATTAGAGGGAGCCGTGAAACACTTACGCCACGGTCTTTTCGCTCAGGCGGCGCTTGAAGCGGCGCCAGGCGAACCACCCGACAAAGGCCATGCCGAGACCAGCACCCGGATCAAAGGGCACGGCCGCCGGGCTCATGCCACCGATGGCTTCACCGAAGTTGTCCGTGGTGGTAAAGTTATCAATCAGCACGGTCGTTCCGTGGTCGAGATTGGCGGAGCGGAAGCCCAGGCGGGTCAACTCGTCAATATAGCTGGCCCCGGTATAGGTAACATCGGCATTGTTCTCATCCCAGGCATCCGGATTGATCCAGAGGCTGAAAGTGTCGTACAGGTCGCCGTTAGCACCGCTGGCCTCGAACTTGGCCACGACCAGATAAGTCTCCCCGAGATTGACGTCACCGGCATAGCCGGCGTTGGTCCCATCGTGGTAGGGGCGGATGAAGAAGTCTTCCGTACCGGCGCCGTCGCCGTTGTTGGCCTTGAACCCGGTCGAGGGGCCGGGGTTGGTCGAGGCGGTACCGGGGTTGTTCAGCCACATGCTGGCAAAGTCGTTGTTCTCAATCGTGGTCCCCTCCACCCGCATCAGGTAGCTGATGTAAATCGCGCCGGTCTGCGCACTGGACAGATCCCGATAGGCAGCGTACTCGGAGGTACCGGAAAGTTGAAGAGACTTTCCCCCGCCGGTGACCGTGTTCCCGCCGTTGACGGTGTAGGAGAGCGGGTTGGCCGAAGTATCTACCACATTCTGGCCGCCACTGCCGGTCCAGGCGCCACTCCAACCGGTGCCGCCGTTGTTACCGTTGATCGAGCCCAGAGAGTAGGATTCAAAATCATCCACGGCGTAGGTCACGCCGGAAGCAAAGGGAGCGGCGATAAGCAGAGAGAGGCCGCTCGCAAGGAGAGTTAACTTCATGGTATGCATATCAGTACAAATGATGTGAACAGGCCTATCGGCAGAAATTCCCGGTTATTTAGAAAAAACTTCAGCCTTTTTTTACCGACGCCTCGAAAAATATCAAGAATCATAACGGACAGCCCAAAGTTAAGCATTTCCCGAACCATGATTGGCATTTGGGCAAATTTCACTCATAAAACCCCACTCTCCGTGAACAGGCACGGGCTTCTGAGCGGACAGAAGAGGATTCCTGCCCGGCAAAGCTTGACTCGCGTCAAAAAAACGCTTTTCTCAGGCGGTTTCGCAATTTTCCAACCTTAACCCGTAACAATCATGCAACCAACCTATCGTCCGCACCGCGTGAAGCGCGTCCGCAAGTTCGGCTTTCGCGCCCGTATGAAGACCCGTGGGGGCCGCATGGTCCTCGCCGCCCGTCGCGCCAAGGGCCGCAAGCGCCTGACTCAGGTCTGAGCCGCCCACGCAGATGCGCTACCGGGCCGCTCAGCACCTGCGCACGCGGGCTGATTTCGACCGGTCGCGCCGCGAAGGCTTCCGGGCCGACAACGGCGCTTTTATCATGCGCATCTATCCTCCCCGCGAGGGCACACCGCCAGGCCAGCGCCGTTTTGGCGTGATCGCCTCGCGCCGGGTGGGCAACGCCGTCAAGCGCAACCGGGCCAAACGCCAGATGCGCGAGATTTTCCGGCTCAACCAGCACTGCCTGCCGCCGGAATGCGACGTGCTCATCATTGTCCGTTCCCAATTTGACCAACTGACTTTCGACGAATTGCAGGAGCGATACCTGCGTTCGGCGAAAAAATGCCGCCTTTCGTGAACCCTTCAGCCAGCCTGCCCGCCCGCGCGGCGGCCGCCCTCGTGGTGGTCTATCAGCTCGTGTTTTCTCCCATGAAACGCATGCTGCTCGGGCCGAACGCAGGCTGCCGTTTTCACCCGACCTGCTCGGAGTATGCCCGTATAAGCCTGTTGCGCTTCGGGCTGTGGCGCGGAAGCTGGATGGCGCTGCTGCGGATTTTCCGCTGCCATCCCTTTCACCCAGGCGGCCACGACCCGGTACCGGAAAAAACCGGCCGATCTACCCTGCTGATGCGCAGTGGAGCTATGAAACGCTAGCATGGATAAAAAGAACCTCGTCCTCGGCCTGCTATTTTTAGGCGGCGCCTTCTTCACAATCTTCTGGCAGGGGCGCCAAGCCCAGGAACGCGCCCTCCAGCAGCAGCTTAACCAGCCCGCCGCCCAGAAGGTCCAAACCGCCGAAGCCGGCGCAACGGAGGAAGCTCCCGCCACCGCGGCCAAACCCGCGACACCCGCGGGCAAGCCCGCTCCCGGCGACACCACGCGCGACTTTTTCCTCCAGTCCGAGAACAACGCCCAGGACATCGAACCGGTCCATGCCGAGGCACCGGAGGAGCTGATCACGCTGGAGAACGAGGCCATCCGCGTCACTTTCACCACCCGGGGCGGGGCCATCAAGCACGTCGAGTTCGTGGCCATCGGCCATGACGGCGAGCTGAAGTTCCCGGCCACCATCGACTCCGAGCAGCCCTACGTCTTCAATGCCGGAGGCATCCTTCCGGCGCTGGCCATCAGCTTTGACATGGACGGCGACGGCGTGCCCGACGAGTTTGCGCCCCAGTACAAGGTCAGCTACCACTCCAACGATGAAGGCCGCGTCAACTTCGAGCTGGTGACCGACTACGGCCTGCGCATCAAGCGCGGCTACCAGCTTCAGGGCTCGGGCACCGACAAGGACCCCTACGTCATCCAGCACACCATCGCCTTTGTCAACGAGTCCGGCTCCAGCTTCAACCAGAACGACATTTTCGTCAACGTCGGCACCGCTCCTCCCACCGAGGGCGACGTGTGGGGCGAATACCTGAACTTCGGCTACTACAACGGAGACAGCGCCGAGTTCATCAAGATGAAGAAGTTCAAGGGCAGCAAGGGCTTCCTGGGCATCGGCAAGAAGTCCCCTGTTTCCGTCGTCGAGGAAAGCGTCGCCGACGTGCAGTGGGGCGCGATCAAGAACCAGTTCTTCACCGGCGTACTCACCCCCACCGAGCCCGGCATCGGCATCTACGCCAAGCCCGCTCCGCTGGGCCAGGCCATTGACGACCCCGAAGCCGAGGAAGGCATGACCGGGGCCATCCGTTTCCGCCTCGACGCGCTCCCGCAGGGCGAGCAGCAGCTCTTCCACATGCAGTATTATGTCGGCCCCAAGGAGTACACCCGCCTGGCCGACCTCGGGGACCGCCAGGACCTGGTCATGCAGTTCGGCTTCTTCGGCGCGATCAGCAAGGTCCTGCTCTACGCCATGATCTGGATCCACGGCGTCATCGTGCACGTCGCGCCGACCTGGGGCTGGGGCTTCACCATCATCATCGTCACGGTCATCATCAAGACCCTGCTCTACCCGCTCACGCAGGTGCAGGTGCGCTCGGCCAAGCGTATGTCGAAGATCCAGCCGCTGATGCAGGAGATCCGCGAAAAGTACAAGGACCAGCCGCAGGAGCTCCAGAAGCGCACGATGGAGCTGTTCAAGGAGCACCGCGTGAATCCGGCCGCCGGCTGCCTGCCGCTGCTGCTTCAGATCCCGATCTTCTTCTCGTTCTACTTCATGCTGCGCACGGCCTCGGAGCTGCGTTTCGCGCCGTTCCTGTGGATTCCGGACCTTTCGATCCCGGACACGGTGGGCTACATCGCGGGCTTCCCGATCAATCCGCTGCCGCTGCTCATGGGCATCACGATGTTCTTCCAGATGCAGATGACCCCGACGCCGACCACGGACAACATGCAGCGCACGCTGTTCAAGTTCATGCCGTTGGTCTTCCTGTTCTTCTGCTATAACTTCCCGGCCGGCCTCGTCCTGTACTGGACCTGCCAAAACCTCTTCACCATCGGCCAGCAGTGGATCACCAACCGCCGCAAGGACGACGAGGAAGAGACCGGTACCGACAAGCCCGCCAGCGGCCCGAAAAAGCCGACCTTCACCGACCGGGTGAAGGCCGCCCGCGAAGAGCAGCAGGCCGCCAAGCGCCGTCTCACCGGCAAGGGCCTGCCCCAGCAGAAAAAGAAAAAACGCTAAGCGAGCGCCCAATCAGCCTTTAACACCACAGCCGGGGAGTGCCAGACGCTCCCCGGCTTTTTTTATCGCCCCATGCGGCAAAAAATGCCCCCAGCGGGCGCTTTGGAGCCAAACCGGCCCGTTTTTCTATCGACATGGGACCCGGAGGCCCAAAAATCTCCTTTTACCCGCGTTGTTCACACTTGACGACGCGCAAACCCCTTCATTGAGATTTTCGCATGTCCGGACACAGCAAATGGGCCACCATCAAGCGCGCTAAAGCGGCGGTTGACGCCAAGCGCGGCAAAATTTTCAGCGTCCTTTCCAAGGAACTGACCATCGCCGCCCGCGAAGGCGGTGGTGACCCGAACTTCAACCCCCGGCTGCGCACCTGCATGCTCAAGGCCAAGGCGGCCAACATGCCCGCCGACAACATCGACAAGGCCATCAAAAAGGGCACCGGCGAACTGCCCGGCATCAGCTACGAGGAACTCGTTTACGAAGGCTACGCCCCGGGCGGAGTCGGCATCATCGTCGAAGTCACCACCGACAACAAAAACCGCAGCGCCTCCGAAGTCCGCAGCACCTTCACCAAGTGCAACGGCAACCTCGCCGGGGCCGGGGCGCTCGCCTTCAATTTCCAGAAAAAAGGGCAGTTCATCATCGCGGGCGATGCCACCGACGAGGACACCCTGATGGAAGTCGTCCTTGAGGCCGGGGCCGAGGATGTCGAAAACGCCGGCGACCACTTCGAAGTCACCTGTGAGATCGGCGAGTACCACACCATTTCCAAGGCACTGGAGGAAAAGGGCATCGCCTGCGAATCCTCCGAAATCGCCTACCTGCCCAATAACGAGGTCACCGTCACCGACAAGGACATCGCCAAACAGATCCTGCGACTGGTGGACATGCTCGAAGACCTCGAAGACGTCAAAGCCGTCCACAGCAACTTCGATATCGACGAGTCTCTGCTGGGTTGAGGCCAGAGGGCATCGCCCCCCTCCCGCCGTCGCACAGGCATTACCGCTCCGGTGGGATGGGACTTTGTTCGCCGGGCTGGGAAGCCCTCCGCCCCCGCTGTATCCGCCGCCCGAGTAAAAATATCCGTGCCATCCGCGTAATCCGTGGTTAACTAGCTCTCCATGAATGATGCCGAAGCAGCGCCCGCGCTTGACGAGGGCGAAGTCGGGCTGGTTGACCACCACGACTTTGTGTGCCAGGAGCCGTTCACCTTCGAGGAGGGCGGGCAGCTCCCGGGCTTTACCCTGCGCTACGAGACCTACGGCAAGCTCAACGCCGCCCGCGACAACGCTATTTTCATCTTTCACGCCCTCAGCGGCGACCACCACTGCGCCGGGGTTTACTCCCTCCAGGACCCCAAGCCCGGCTGGTGGAACAACATGATCGGCCCCGGCAAGCCCATCGACACCAGCAAGTACTTCGTCGTGGGCAGCAACTGCCTCGGCGGCTGCCAAGGCTCGACCGGCCCCTCCTCGCTCAACCCCGAGACGGGCAAACGCTACGGCCTCTCCTTCCCCCAAGTCAGCATTCGCGACATGGTGCGCGCCCAGCGCCGCCTGCTCGACCATCTCGGCATCGAGAAGCTCCACTGCGTCATCGGCGGCTCCATGGGCGGCATGCAGGCTCTCCAGTGGGCCATCGAGTACCCCGAGCGGGTCAACTCCGTCATCGCCATGGCCACCACTTCGCGCCAGCGGGCGCAGTCCATCGCGTTCAACGAGGTGGGCCGCAGCGCCATCGTGCAGGACCCCGGCTGGCACGAGGGCGACTACGAGCCGGGCAAGGGCCCGAATGTCGGCCTGGCCGTCGCCCGCATGATGGCCCACATCACCTACCTTTCCGACGAGGGACTGGAGCGCAAGTTCGGGCGCGAGCGCAAGCGCGTCCGCGAGGCCGCCCCCGCCACGGGCGGGTTTTTCGACGTGGAGTTCGAGGTCGAGAGCTACCTGCGCTATCAGGGCAAGAGCTTCGTCAACCGCTTCGACGCGAACACCTACCTGTACTTCACCAAGGCGCTCGACCGCTTCGATCTGGGCCAGGGCGGCCCGCTGGAGGATGTGCTGCAAAAGATGCAGGCCCGTGCGCTCGTGGTCGGGTTTACCTCGGACTGGCTCTTCCCGCCCGAGCAGAACCGCGACATCGTCCACGCCATGCTCCGCTGCGGCAAAAACGCCAGCTACGCCGAAGTCAACATGGACCTCGGGCACGACTCCTTTCTCATCAAGGCCCCCGAACTATACGAGCTGGTCAGCGGCTTCCTTTCCGCCGACGAGGGCCACCACCACCCTCACCGCCACTAGGCCGATGCGCGTCAACCTCCTCGTCGTCGGCAAGCTCAAGGAACCCTCCTGGCGGGAACGAGCCGAAGAGTACGCCAAGCGCCTGCGCCCCTACGTGACGCTCGACATCACCGAGCTTCGCGACGCCGACGCCACGCGCGAGGGCGAGCGCATCCTCAAGGCGCTGGAAAAAGGCCACGGGCAGGTCTTCGCGCTGGCCGAAGAGGGCAAATGCCGCCCCTCCGCCGCCCTCGCCCAGACCCTCGGGGAACTTCGCGACGGCGGGCAGGATGCCACCTTTATCATCGGGGGTGCCTACGGACTGAGCGACGCGGTCAAGGCCCGCGCCGATGCCCTCCTCTCGCTTTCCCCCATGACTTTTACCCACGAAATGGCCCGCGTTGTCCTGCTGGAGCAGATTTACCGCGCCTTCACAATTCTCGCCGGCACCGGCTACCACCATTAAAAATATAAGTTTGAGAGTTTGAAGGTTTCAGAGTTTGAAAGTTGTTTTCAACCGTCGGCCCGCTAAACTCCTATCGCTTCGCCCCCCACTCTCAAACCTTCAAACTCTCAAACTCTCAAACTTTAATGAAACGTTCGGCCATCAAGCGCGAAGTCGATTTGCAGATCCTCGGCGACTGGGTCAGCGAAGGCGCGCGCGTGCTCGACCTTGGCTGCGGGCGGGGGATCTTCCTCGAATACCTGCGCCAGACCAAGCACACCTGGGGCGTCGGCGTCGACAACCAGATCGACAAGGTCAACGGCTGCATCAAGCGCGGAGTCAGCGTCTATCAGGGCGACATCGAGCAGGCCCTGCGGCAGTTTCCGGACGGGTTCTTCGACTGGGTGCTGTGCTCGCGCACAATTCAAGAGCTGAGCCGCCCGCAGGACATCATCCACGCGTCCCTGCGCGTGGGCAAGCGCTTCGCGGTCGGCTTCGCCAACCACGGCTACTGGCGCAACCGTCTGCACCTGCTCTGGCACGGCCGCCGCATCATCAACGAGGTCTTCCCCGAGGGTTGGGGCGAAAGCCGCCGCCTGAACCCCATCGCGGTCGGCGATTTCGAGGACTTCTGCGCCCGCGAAGGGCTGACCATCACCCGCCGGGCCTACCTGCGCGGCGATTGGCACACGCCCTGCAAATTCCTCCCCGGCCTCTTCGCCGGGTATGTGTTGTACGAGATATCCCGTCCGCAGGTTCCTTCCGCCGAGTCACCGCTCTCCTGAGATCGTCTCATCCCGATCAGCTTATCCGACGGCAATTCCGCCCTGGCTTTTTTCGGCAGTTGTGCAAAATCGCACTTGCAATCTATACGATTTTTATAAACATTAGAAAAATAACCACTGATGAACTTAACCCGTAAAGGCGAATACGCGCTGCGCTCTCTCATCAAGCTCGGCATTGCCCACGAGATGGGAAAGACGCACCTGTCTGTCTCCGAACTGGCGCAGAGCGAAAAGCTCCCGCTGAAGTTCCTGGAACAGGTGCTCTTCCATCTGCGCGGCGCGGGCTACATCGAGACCAAGCGGGGCAAGTTCGGCGGTTACTTCCTGGCACTGCCCATGAACGAGATCCGCATCGGCGACATCGTCCGCCTGATCGACGGCAAGCTCGCCCCCATCGCCTGCGCCAGCCTCACCGCGTACGAGAAATGCTCGTGCCCGGACGAAACCCACTGTGGCCTGCGCATGCTCATGATCGACGTGCGCAATGCCATCGCCAACATCCTCGACCGCTACAGCCTGGCCGATGTCGTCGAGGTCACCATGCGCAAACTCCGCCGCGACGGCGTGGCGCTGCCCTTTGAACCGGGCGACGGCACTGCCCCCGCCGTGGAGCTGCCGGAAGACTTCAACCCGGTCGATCCCCGCGACGGCCTCATGGCCGAACTGGCCAGCAAACACGGAGGCAAGCCATGAACCGCACCGCCACCTCTCCCTCCGACACTCAGTCCTGGCAGCACCTCGTGATCGAGAAAGTCGCCAGCCTGCGCTTCGGAGTCGTCCAGATCGTCGTCCACAACGGCAAAGTCACCCAGGTCGAATGCACGGAAAAAACGCGCTTCGACGACTCCGCCGACACCCGCCGGGTATCCCGGTAAATTTATAGCTCAAGGCCATCCGCACAAGCGGACGCCACCCTTTTCACCACACCACGCATCCACGCGGCTGACCGGTCAACCGGAGGTTTCGTTCCCGAAAGGAAAGAACCCACCATGCACCGCATCAAACAGCTCAGGCGGGCACTCGCCCTGATGCTGGCCAGCATCTTTGCCCTCAGCCCGGCCACCGCCCTGGCCGCCAAAAAACTCCTCAACGTGTCCTACGACCCGACGCGTGAGTTTTACAGCGACTACAACAAATACTTTGAAAAGTACTGGCAGGACAAGACCGGTGAAAAGGTCACCATCCGCCAGTCTCACGGCGGCGCGGGCAAGCAGGCTCGCTCCGTCATCGACGGGCTCAACGCCGATGTCGTAACCCTCGCGCTGGCCTACGACATCGACGCCATCGCCGAGCGCACGGGCAAGATCCCGGCCGACTGGCAGACCCGCCTGCCCAACGCCAGCTCGCCCTACACCTCGACTATCGTCTTCCTCGTCCGCAAGGGCAACCCGAAGCAGATAAAGGACTGGGGCGATCTCACCCGCGAGGGCGTCGAGGTCATCACCCCCAACCCGAAGACCTCCGGCGGCGCGCGCTGGAACTTCCTCGCCGCCTGGGCCTGGGCGCTCGATCACTACGACGGCGACGAGGACAAGGCTCGGAAATTTGCCACCCAGCTCATCCGGCACGTGCCCGTGCTCGACAGCGGAGCGCGCGGAGCGACCACAACCTTCGTCCAGCGCGGCATCGGCGATGTCCTGCTGGCCTGGGAAAACGAGGCCTTCCTCGCCCTGGAGGAACTCGGTCCCGGCAACTTCGACATCGTCGTGCCCTCGGTCAGCATCCTGGCCCAGCCGCCCGTGACCGTCGTCAACGGCAACGCCGAAAAGAACGGCAACCTCGAACTGGCCACTGCCTACCTGGAGCAGCTCTACTCGCCCACCGGCCAGAAGCTCGCGGCCAAACACTTCTACCGCCCCAGCGAGCCGCAGTACGCCGACCCCTCCGACCTGGCCCGCTTCCCCGAGGTCAAGCTCGTCACCGTGGACGAGGCCTTCGGCGGCTGGCAGGCCGCGCAAAAGCGCTTCTTCGCCGACGGCGGTATCTTTGATCAGATCTACATCCGATAAGCGTATCCATTTTCAACTACACTAAAGCCACCTACCATGAACAGAACCCTCGATCCCAAACACCGCGCGGCCATGCGCCGCCTTGTGCTCGGAGCCGTCGAGCACTGCGAGATCTCCCGCCACCTCATCGGGAGTATCGCGCAGACCTTTACCCATGACGGCGTCAAATACGGCATCCCGGCCTTCACCTTTTTCGGCCCGCAGGAGAACGACGTGGAGACCCGGTTCGTCGGCCTCATGGCCGGGCGGAGGGCCGGTGACGGGCTCAGCGCCGAGGTCACCCTCCAGCTCATGGAGCGGCTGCTGCTCCAGCCGGGCTTCGCCGCCGGGCTGTGGCTGCGCACGCTGCCGATCATAAATCCGGTCGGACTGGAAGACCCCGAGTCACTCGCTCCCGCCTATGAACCGGCAGTCCTTCGGCTTAACCTGGAATGCCCCGACGGTGTGATCGAAGTCTCCTCCACCCGGCGCAAACGCCTCGTCATCGGCATGCGCAGCGACTGGAGCGGGCGCGGCGGCGCGCTCGCCGCCGCCGACGACATGAACCGTCTTAGCGCGGAACTCGGCGGCATTGAGCGTGAGGAAATCCCTCCCACCCAACTTCCGTACAACGCCCGCAGCCCGTGGCATCTGTACCTCGGCTTCCCGGAGACCTGGAGCTCCAACCAGGCCACCCACCTCGCCAGCCAGTACCTGCTGTGCTTCTTCCGGCGCTGGCGCGAGCTTTCGCTGACCGAGCAGAGCCGCGCGTCGGGCCGGCACTGACCTGCCCCGCGAAAGCATTTTCACATTCCCCTTTTAAAGACACTTCAACGCCATGCCATTCACGCTGTTTAAATCCGACCGCAAGGTCCGGTCTCTTGCCGACCCGCTGGCACCGCTTCTCACGAAGCCGCGTCCGGCGAGCACGACCACAGTCCCCTCCCGCCAGCACTCATCATCCTCACTGCCAGATGCCCAGCCCGCCACCGGTGACGACGGCAGGCTGGGCGCGGCAGGCCCGAACCTGACCTTCACTATGCAGGAAGGCGTCTTCACCGCCCGGCTCGGGCGGGCCGAGGACGCACACCCCGGCCTTAGCCGCCACCGGATCGGCACGGTCGAGGCCGACGGGCTCACCTTCGCACTGGAGAAAACTGTCCTCCGCGGCCCGTCCAAAGAGGGCGCCCCGCACCGGCGCATTGCCCTCGTCACGGGGTTCCACGGCAATGAACCCGGCGGCCCCCTGGCCTGCGGACGCCTTTACACTGACTTCCTCCGCGATGCCACCCGCTTCGCCGGACTTGAGCTCCATCTCTACCCAGCCAGCAACCCGTGGGGCCTGCTCTTCAGCCACCGGGGCAATGCAGCCGGGCACGACCTGGCCGGTGACTTTGGCCAGGGTTCACAAGAGCCCGAAACCCGCGCACTTGAGGAAGATTTCGTCCGCGAACAATTCGACACCTTGATTACACTCTTTACGGATGTCGCCTCGCACGGCCTTTACGCATACACAAGTGAAAAAGCATTTTGTCATGATTTTCTGATACAGGCGATAGAAAGCGCCCGACTAGATTTTTCCCTGCCTCCCGGATTAACTTTCGACGGATTCCACCAATCTCCCATTAACCCGTCCGAAGCCTTTCCCGGCAGCCCGAAGCTCCCGGCGAACATATTGAAGCAACCCGGCGAGATATTACTTGAGTTGCCCGGACGCGCCAGCCGTCAGCTTCAAGGTAAAGCCGCCGCCACCATCGTCCATGCCATACTCGAACGGTTGGCCTGAGGCAACCTTGCCAACACCGCCTTCAGAAAGCACACAGCGATGAGCCTCGTCATCAATTCGCTCTTCTTCGACCGCAGGCGGCGTAAGCAACTGCGGGAAGGCAAGCTCTCCGCTTGGGCGCGACCGCACCGGGTCTTGCCCGGCTTCGCGCTCACCATGGGTATCACCGTGACGACGCTCTCGCTCGTCGTGCTGCTGCCGCTGGCCGCCGCTTTTGTCATGGCCGGGGGCATGAGTTGGGCGGGGTTTTCGGAGGCTGCCTTCTCCCCCCGCGTCATGGCCTCGTACCGGTTGACCTTTGGTGTAGCCTTCGCGGCGGCAGCAGTCAATGCGGTCTTCGGACTGCTTGTGGCGTGGGTGCTCACGCGTTACCGCTTCCCGGGGCACAAGTTGATTGACGCTCTGGTGGATCTTCCCTTCGCGCTCCCGACTGCCGTAGCGGGGATTTCACTCACGGCCATCTACTCGCGCAACGGGTGGATGGGTTTGTGGTTGGAAGAACTCGGCATCAAGGTCGCCTTCACCCCGCTGGGTATCGCTGTCGCCCTTGTCTTCATCGGTTTGCCCTTCGTCGTGCGCACACTCCAGCCCGTCATTGAGGAGCTTGACCGCGAACTGGAGGAAGCCTCCAGCACGCTCGGGGCGGGGCGCTTCACGACTTTTCGCCGGGTGATATTTCCGCTGCTGCTGCCGCCGCTGCTGACCGGGTTCGCCCTGGCCTTCGCGCGTGGCATCGGTGAGTACGGTTCGGTCGTCTTCATCTCGGGCAACATGCCCTTGCGCACCGAAATCGCTCCGCTGCTCATCGTGACCAAACTCGAACAATACGACACGCCCGGAGCCACCGCCATCGCCGTGGTCATGCTCGCGATTTCCTTCGCCCTGCTCCTGGGCATAAACCTCCTGCACCGCTGGAGCCGCAAGCGGCTCGGCGACCATTAAACTACTATGGCTGGCACCACACAATCCAGGCTCGGGCGTATCCAAAAATCGATACAGGGCGGCCTCGAACCCTCCTGGCCGCTGCGAGCACTCTTGATCGGAGGAGCACTGCTCTTTCTCGCCGTGATGCTTCTACTCCCGCTGGCTGCGGTGTTCTTCGAAGCGCTTCGGCGCGGGCTGGAAGCGTTTATGGACAGCTTCGCCGACGAGGACGCGCAGCACGCGATCAAGCTAACCCTGTTGGTTGCAGGCATCGCGATCCCGTTTAACACGCTGTTCGGCCTGTGCGCATCGTGGGCCATCGCCAAGTATGACTTCCCCGGCAAGAGCGTCCTGCTTACGTTGATCGACCTGCCCTTCGCGGTCTCACCCGTCATTGCGGGCCTGATCTACGTACTCCTGTTCGGGGCGCAGGGCTGGCTCGGCCCGTGGCTGGCGGAGCATAACATTCAGATCATCTTCGCCGTACCGGGCATCGTGCTGGCCACGGTCTTCGTCACCTTCCCCTTCGTCGCCCGCGAGTTGATCCCGGCTATGCAGGCGCAGGGCAACGACGAGGAGTTGGCCGCGCTCACCCTCGGCGCCTCCGGCTGGCAGACCTTCCGACGCGTAACCTTGCCGAACATTCGCTGGCCGCTGTTTTACGGTGTGGTTCTGTGCAACGCGCGGGCCATGGGAGAGTTCGGCGCGGTCTCCGTCGTCTCCGGCCACATCCGGGGCGAGACCAACACAGTCCCTCTCTACGTAGAGATTCTCTATAACGAGTACAACTTCGTGGCGGCCTTTGCCATGGCTTCGCTGCTGGCGCTGCTGGCGCTGGTCACGCTCGCCGCCAAGTCCTTCATCGAATGGCGTGTCCAGCGGGCCGACCGCGCCCGCACTGGCGAGCGCCTGCCGGACAATACGCCCGTCCACAAACTTCAGCACTCATGAGCATCCTCGCCACTAACATTTCCAAGCACTTCGGCCCGACCGCAGCGCTCGACGACGTGACGCTCGAAGTCGAAAGCGGCCAACTCGTCGCGCTCGTCGGCCCCTCCGGCTCGGGCAAAACCACGCTCCTGCGCATTCTCGCCGGACTCGAAACCCCCGACCCCGGCAGCGGCGAAATCCGCTTCCACGGAGAGAATGTCAGTGGCCTGCCCGTACAAAAGCGCCAGGTTGGTATGGTCTTCCAACACTACGCTCTTTTCCGCCACCTCAGTGTTGAGCAAAACATCGCCTTCGGCCTGACGGTAAAAAAACGCGTCGAGCGCCCCACCCGCACGGCCATCCGCGCCAAGGTCGATGAGCTGCTCCACCTCGTCCAGCTTGACGGCCTGGGCAAGCGGCTGCCCTCGCAGCTTTCCGGCGGGCAGCGCCAACGTGTCGCCCTGGCCCGCGCCCTCGCCATCGAGCCGCGCATCCTGCTGCTGGACGAGCCCTTTGGTGCGCTCGACGCCAAGGTCCGGAAGGACCTGCGCCGCTGGTTACGACACTTCCATGAGTCGATTAAACTGACCACGGTCTTTGTCACCCATGACCAGGAGGAAGCCCTCGAACTGGCCGACGAGGTCGTCGTCATGAACCGTGCGCGTATCGCCCAGGTCGGCCCGCCGCAGGCGGTTTTCGACCGGCCCGAGTCGCCGTTCGTGATCGAGTTCATGGGCAACGTCAACCGGCTGGAAGCCGGGATGGCAGCTAACGGTAGCCGCCCTCATGACCAGCTCTACGTACGCCCGCATGATGTCGAGATCCGCCCACAGGGCGAGCACGGCACCCTTCCGGCACGCGTGCTGCACATTTTCTCAGCCGGGAGTGCCGGGCGCCTTACCCTGGAGCGCCTGACCAACCGCGAGCTGATCGAGGCCGAAATTTCCCGCGCCGAGCTGGACGAGCTTCAACTGAGCGCAGGGCAGGAAGTCGGCATCCGCTTCCGGCACATCCGGCTCTTTGCCAAGACGGCCGAAGGTCGACAGGAACTGGTCGAAAACGACGAGCTGGCCCACTCACTCAACCAGGGCTGACAAGCTTCCCGCACCTGGCTTGACAAACAAGGGTTTTAGCAGGAAGGGCTGCAAGGTCGTTAGGTGGGCTAACTCATCCGACGGTTCCTCGGCTATGTTTCCATGCCGTCAGTTTACTCTCCTCCCCAAAAGGACGTTTCTGGCCGCGCAGGGAACGGGGGCCCGTTGCTACGGGCGTAGCGCGGTATGTGGGTCAGCCTTTACGAACCCCCGCTCCCTGCGCGGCCAGAAATTATGTATTCAAGAATAACTACAGATCAGTTCACAACGGCGTCGGATTCGCCGCCGCCGGGCTCATCCAGTGGCTGCCAACCGCCACCGAGCACGGCGTAGAGCTTTACCTGGTTGCTCAGGCGGACCAATTCAAGCGAGACCAGCTCAAGCTGGGCGGCATAGAGCTCACGCTCGGAGTCGAGCACGCTCAGGTAGCTGTCGAGTCCACGCACGTAGCGCACGTTCGAGAGGCGGTTGACCTCCGACTCGGACTGTACGAACTCCCGCTGTGCCTCCAACTGCTGGAGGATGGTCCCCCGCACGGCCAGCGCGTCGGCTACCTCGCGGAAGCTTGACTGAATAACCTGCTCGTACTGGGCGATGGCTATCTTCTTATCCGCCTCGCTCACGCGGACGGCGGCCCAGGTGCGCGGATCGAAAATCGGCATCGTGATCTGAGCGCCGTAGGCCCACATGCCCTGACCAGACTTGAACAAACCGGAAAGGTCACTGCTGGCGGTACCGGCGGCAGCGGTCAATGAGATGCGCGGAAAAAAGGCGGCACGGGCCGCGCCGATGTTGGCGTTGGCGGCCATGAGCTTGTGCTCGGCTTCGATGATATCGGGGCGGTTGAGCAGCACGAGCGAGGAAACCCCGGCGGAGATCGGCGCGGGCGGCTCGATCGAGTCGAGGTCGCCGGGCAGGAGATCGGCGGGCACAGTCGTACCGGCCAGCAGGTTGAGCGCGTTTTTATCCACCGCGATCAACTGAACAAACGTCACCAACGAAACCTGCGCGGCATCCACCTGAGCCTGCGCCCGGTGCACATCAAGCAGCGGGCTCAGGCCACGGTCGTAGCGGCGCGTCACGAGGTCGAGCGCATCCTCCCGTGTCTTCAGCGTGGTCTTGGCCAGTTCGAGCCGGGCCTGGTCGGCGGCCAGTGTCAGGTACGCGGTGGCAACCTGCGAGACCAGCATGGTCTGCACACTACGGCTGGCCTGCTCGGTGGCGAAGTACTCCTGCAAGGCAGCATCGGACATACTGCGAATGCGCCCGAACAAATCCAGCTCCCACGAGGCGAAGCCGAAGTCCGCGCTGTATTGAGAAGCTGTGACAGAGGTATTCGAGTAGGAGAGGTCCGCCGGAGTGCGGGCACGGTCTGCACTGGCTCCGGCGTTGACCGTGGGCAGCAGCGCCGAGCGCTCGATGTTGTAGAGCGCGCGCATGCGTTCGATGTTGAGCGTCGCCACCCGCAGGTCGCGGTTGTTTTCCAGCGACAGGGTGATGACTTCGCGCAGCTTGGAGTCGGTGTAGAACTCCGCCCAGGGCAGGTGCCCTGCCGCAGGAGCGGAGGAAACGGCGTCGTCGGCCTGGTAGGCCCCTCCCTCCGGGAAGTCAGCCGGGATGGGCGCTGGCGGGCGTTCGTAGTCCGGGGCCATGCTGCACCCGGTCAGGAGTGCGGCGGTCGCGGCGGTCAGGAAATATACGTGCTTGTTCATGGAACTGAGCGTTGGAAGGCCATTCTAGGAAGCGGGCTGCTGCTTACTGGCAGACTCCTGATTACGGGCGGCCTGTTCCCGTTTCTTTTTGCTGAAGCGCCGACCAAAGCGTTCCACGATCACGTAGAACAGCGGCGCGAAAATTGTGACAAGGAAGGTCGAGGTCACCACCCCACCGATGACGCTCGTGCCGATCGCCATCTGCGCTCCGGCTCCGGCCCCGCTGGCCATGGCCAGCGGCAGCACACCGAAGCCGAAAGCGAGCGAAGTCATCAGGATCGGGCGCAGACGCAGCTTGGCCGCCTCCAGCGTGGCGTCAAAGACCCGCATACCGTCGTCCAGCCGCTGCTTGGCAAACTGCACGATCAGGATGGCGTTCTTTGTGGTCAGTCCGAGCGTGGTCAGAAGACCGATCTGGAAGTACACGTCGTTGGGCAGACCGCGAAGGGACGAGGCGATCACGCCCCCGATGACCCCCAGCGGCAGCGCCAGCAGGACGGAGACCGGGATGGTCCAGCTCTCATAGAGCGCGGCCAGGCAGAGGAAGATGACCAGAATCGAGAAGGCGTACAACGGCCCGGTCTGCGAACCGGCCTGCCGCTCCTGATAGGACAGGCCGTTCCAGTCGAAGCCGATGCCCTCGGGCAACTGATCGACAAAGCTCTCCATCTTCGCCATCGCGTCCCCCGAACTGCTGCCGGGGCTGGGCTCGCCCAGGATGTTGATCGAAGGGAAGGCGTTGTAGCGCTCCAGCTTGGGCGAACCGTAGGACCAGTAACCCGTCGCGAAGGAGGAGAACGGCACCATCTTGCCCTGCGTGTTGCGCACGTAGAGTCTTTCCAGATCCTCAGGCTGCATGCGGAAGGGTGCGTCGGCCTGCACATAGACACGCTTGACGCGGCCGGCCTGGATGAAGTCGTTCACATAGGCGCTGCCGAAGCTGGCCGAAATCGTGTTGTGGATGGCGTCGATGGGCACGCCGAGCGAACCGGCCTTTTCCCAGTCCACATCAATGCGGTATTCGGGCACGTCTTCGAGGCCGTTGGGACGGACCTTCATCAGTGTCGGGTCCTGCGCGGCCATGCCCAGAAGCTGGTTGCGGGCCTCCATCAGCTTTTCGTGGCCGAGACCGCCCCGGTCGAGCAACTGGAAGTCAAAGCCCTTGGCGTGTCCCAACTCAAGTACCGCCGGGGGCGGGAAGGCAAAGACAAGGCCGTTGCGGATGGTCGCAAAGTGCTCGGTGGCACGGGCGGCCACGCTGTTGACATCGAGGCCGGGCTTGTCGCGGTCTTTCCAGTCACGCAGCTTGATAAAGGCCAGACCGGAGTTCTGCCCGCGACC
The DNA here is from genome assembly GCF_014230085.1 of Ruficoccus amylovorans. Taxonomy (NCBI): domain Bacteria; kingdom Pseudomonadati; phylum Verrucomicrobiota; class Opitutia; order Puniceicoccales; family Cerasicoccaceae; genus Ruficoccus; species Ruficoccus amylovorans. Next base: position 114,034 of record NZ_JACHVB010000063.1, read on the forward strand.
GGAAAAGCTCTGGCCGGAGATCGCCATACAGGATTCGACCGCGTCGGCTTCGTCCTCGGTGAAGTAGCGCGAGACCTCGCGCATGATTTCACGGGTCTGCTCCAGCGTGGAGTTACCCGGCAGCATGGCCTGCACCATGAGCACGCCCTGGTCCTCATTCGGGAGGTAGGCAGTGGGCATGCGGACAAAGAGCCAGCCCATCGCCACCGTGATCAGGATAAAGGCGAAGACATAGCGCAACTGCTTGCGCAGAGCCTGTCCGACCACGCGCAGGTACAGGTCACGCGAGCGGAAAAAGATCTTGTCGAACCAGACGAAGAACGGACGGAACAACTTGAAACCGGACTCCGCTGCTTCGTGTCCCTTTTCCACCGGCTTGAGCAGTGAAACGCATAGCACCGGGGTCAGCACAAGGGCGACGACCACGGACAGCAACATGGCCGCGATGATCGTGACGGAGAACTGCCGGTAGATCACCCCCGTCGATCCGGCGAAGAACGCCATCGGCCCGAACACCGCCGAGAGCACCAGGCCGATACCAATCAGAGCCGGGGTGATTTCGTCCATCGACTTGCGGGTGGCTTCGAAGGGCGGCAAGCCCTCCTCGGTCATGATACGCTCGACGTTTTCCACCACCACGATGGCGTCGTCCACCAGCAGGCCGATGGCCAGCACCATGGCGAACATGGTCAGCATGTTGATCGAGAACCCGAACAGTCCGAGCACGGCAAACGTCCCCAGGATAACCACCGGCACGGCGATGGTCGGGATGAGCGTGGCGCGCATGTTACCCATGAACAGGTACATGACGAGGAAGACGAGGATGATCGCCTCGAAGAGCGTCTTGACCACTTCTTCAATGGCCACCTCGACAAAGGGTGTAGTGTCGTACGGATACACGACCTGAAGCCCGGAAGGGAAAAAGTGGCTCATCTCGTCCAGACGAGTGCGAATGTTATTGGCCGTCTCCAGCGCGTTCGCCCCGGCAGCCTGACGGACGGCCAGCGCGGCGGCGGGCAGGCCGTTGTACTCGTTCTCGACATCGTAGGACTCCGCCCCAAGCTCGGTCCGGGCCACATCACTGATTCGCACGATGGAGCCGTCCGGGTTGATTCGCAGCGGGATCTGCGCGAACTCCTCCGGCGTCTTCAGCAGGCTCTGCACGATGATGGCGGCATTGAGCCGCTGGCCCTCCACGGACGGAGTGGCCCCGAACTGCCCGGCCGAAATCTCGACGTTGTAGGACTGCAAACCGTTAATCACATCCTGCACCGTCATCTGATATTCGGTCAGCCGATCGGGGTCCACCCAGATACGCATGGAGTACTGCGTGCCGAAGACTTCGACTTCGCCGACGCCGGGCACACGAGAAAGGACTTTTTCGAGATTGGACTGGGCGTAGTCACGCAGGTCGTTGCCGTCCATGCTCCCGTCTTCCGAGACCAGGCCGACGATCATCAGGTAGTTCCGGGTAGACTTGCTGACCTTGACCCCCTGGCGCTGCACCACTTCGGGCAAGCTGGCCATGGCGAGCTGAAGCTTGTTCTGCACCTGAGACCAGGCCATGTCGGGATCGACACCGGGCGCGAAGGTCAGCTCGATACGCGAACTGCCCGAGGAGTCGCTCGTCGCGCTCATGTACAGCAACTGGTCGAAGCCGGTCATCTTCTGCTCGATGATCTGGGTGACGCTGTTCTCCACCGTCTCGGCGGATGCCCCCGGATAAAACGCGGTGATCGCGATGGAGGGTGGCGCGATCGGCGGGTACTGCGAAATCGGCAGGATGTAAATGCCGAGCAGACCGGCCACCATGAGGATGATGGCGATGACCCAGGCGAAAACGGGACGGACTAGAAAGAATCTTGATAACATGACGGCAATTCGTGTTTGGCCTGGCGGAAGCGCCCCCGTCTGGGAGCGCCCAACCGCGGCCCGCTATTGGCAAACGTTTACTCGGCAGCCGGGGCGGTCTTCTCCGTGGATGAGTCCTCCTGCGCGGCGGGAGCCGGAGCGGTCGCGGGCCCGGCATTCGGATCAAAGGCGATGGTCTTGACTTCGGCGCCGGGGCGAACCTTCTGCGAGCCTTCGACGATGACCCGGTCCCCCGCCTTCAGGCCCGAAGTGACCAGCCAACGCCCGTCGATTGAGCGGTCGATCTCCAGCAGCCGCTGGATGACGGTGCCCGATTCATCCACCACCAGCGCGACGGCCTCGCCTTTTGGGTTACGGGCCACGCCCTGTTGGGTGATGAGGACAGCCTTGTCGTTGACACCCTCCTTAACCTCGACGCGCACGTACATCCCCGGCAGCAGGAGACCCTCGGGATTCGGAAAAACCATCCGCAGGATAACCGATCCGGTGCTCGGATCGACCGTCACTTCCTGAAACTGGAGCGTGCCCTTGTGCGGGTAACGGGTGCCGTCTTCAAAGATGAGCTCAACCTCGCTGAGCGTTTCGCCCGAGCGGTCGAGATTTCCCGCGTCCAGATGACGACGAAGGGCCAGCAGTTCGCTGGTAGACTGCGGCACGTCCACGTAAATCGGGTCAATCTGCTGGACTGAAGCCAGCGCCTGCGCCTGATAGGCCATCACAATCGCGCCGTCGGTGACCGAGGAGCGCCCAATGCGACCGGCGATGGGGGCGCGAATCTTCGTGTAGTCCAGATTGATCTGCGCGGTCAACAACGCGGCCTTGGCCTGCTCAATGGCGGCCTCTGCCGCCAGCACCGAAGCCTGCGCCACATCGTAGTCCGTCGCGGCCTGGTCACGCTCGGAGGCGGCCACCGCCTTCTCCTCATAAAGCGCACCGTAGCGCTCCTCATTGATCTTGGCCAGGGCGAGTGTGGCCCGTGCCTGGTCGGCGGCCTTTTCCGCAGCGGCCAGATTTGCTTTCGCGCTGGCCACCTCGGCCTCGAACGGGGCCGCGTCAATCTGATAAAGCACCTCGCCCGCCTCAACGTCGGCCCCTTCGGTAAAGAGCCGCTTCTGCAACAGGCCACTGACCTGCGGACGGATTTCCGCCACCCGGTAGCTGGCCGTACGCCCCGGCAACTCCGTCCTCAGGACTACTGTCTCCGGTTCGAGTGTCACCGTGGTTACGAGCGGCTTGGGGGCGGCGGCTGGAGCCTGCTCGCCACTGTCGCAGCCAGCCAGCAAAAGGCAAACGGCGGCAGCGCCGGCAGGTATAAAAATGCGGAAAGAATTCTTCATAGCTGAAAAAAAAGGAACGGTGGTGGAAAGTTCGCCCGCCGAGAGACAACCCGACGGGCGAATGATCGAGCCGGGCCAGCCGACTACTTGCACCATTGATTATTCAAATACGAATTTCATTTATCGCTTGCGCTGTCAAGCGATTACTCTTAATTAAATTTGAATAATTGCAAAAAACTTTACCTCGCACTCTGTTCCAGTTAACAGGAGACTACCCCATTACTCGCTAACCCGTGGCCAATACAAAAAACAACGCCTCCACCCAGGAAACCCGCCGCAAACTAATTGAAGCAGCAGGCGAGATATTCGCCGAACGCGGGCTGCACGCAGCGACGATCAAGGAGATCACGACACGTGCAGGCGTCAACTGCGCGGCGATCAACTACCACTTCAGCGATAAATTTGAGCTGTATGCAGCCGTCATCCGCTATGCCGTCGCCAACAGCCCCTGCACCATCCCCCCGGCCGAGCCCGGCGCCACGGCCGAAGAGCGTCTGCGCGCCTACATCGGCATGCAGATCGATGATGTGTACTCACGTGCACGACCGAGCTGGCATACCACTCTCGTCGCCCACGAGCTGGCCCAGCCGACCGCTGCACTTGACGCGGTGATGGAGGATCTCATCCGGCCACGAATCGTCGTCATGAACGAAATCATCAACGAAATTCTGGGGCCGGGCGCGACGGAAAAGGAACTCGCGTACGCCGGCATGAGCATCGGAGGGCAAAACTTCCTGCACGTCTACCACCAGGAAGTCCTTCAACGCGTGCACCCCAAGCTGGCCAACCAGCACAAGCGCGAAGAAATCATCGACCACATCCTGAAGTTCTCGCTCGACGGCCTCTACGGAATGCGGGACAAAATCCGCGCCCGTAACAAGGGCAAGGGCACCGACTAAGAGCCTGTTTCAAAATTCGTCTCAGGGCTCGCGCACAGCCCAGCCACCGGGGTGAAGCCACATCGCCCCCACCCCGGCCGACATGCAATTGCCTACCTCAGGCTCAGCAGGAAGCTCCAGCGCCGGGTGCCCGGCTGAATACGGTACGTCTCCAGTGTATCCGGCCCGCAACTACGCGTCCCAAGACCGCGCTGGCGGTAATCCAGGCTGACCCACGTCTCCGGCCTCATCGCGAGATCGCACGTGTGCCGCCCGGCGAAGAGATCCGCGTCGGTCAAATGGAGAGCTTTACACTCCATCGGTTCTTCGACCGCATCAATTCGCATACACGTATCCGCTTTTTCATGACGCAACTCGAAACGCTTCACGCCTGAGCGGCTTCCGCACTCCTGCGGCATAATGTACGGGACGTAGAAATCGTCCACTGCGAGCTCGAAAGCGTCCTCCCAGACACCCGCGCAACGATCGCGGTAATTTTCCCACGGCCCCAGCCCGACATAGCGTACCCGCTCAAAGCCGGGCACGAGCGCGAACTGCGTCCCGATACGCGGCAGATCCGGCAATTCAGGCGATGCCTGGAGCGCGTTCTCCACCAGCAGGCCGCGATCAGTCATTCGAAAGACCTGGACAAAGCTCCCCGCCTGCGGATGTGAGTCGGTGGCCAGCTCCCATTGCACACGGACCCTCCCGTCATCCACCGTTTGCCCGACCAGCGTCATCTGCGTCTCCGGAAGCCCTGCCGCCAGCCATTTGCCGAGCGGTTTTTCCTCCTGGCCATCCCAGATCTTGATACCGTCATTGTCCGTCGCCGCCCGCCACCAGGTAAAGCGCAAGGGCGCGGCCAGCAGGTTCTCGTCGTCCGTCGTACCCAGGTGGACAAGCCCGCCTTGATCAGGACAAAAACCGGCCCGCCACCCCTCACCCGAGAGCCAAGTCAGACCGCCCTGCTCCACCGCCTCCGCGACGGCAGGCTTCAGTTCGTCACGGGCAAGTAAGGCAGCTCCAGCCAGCACAAGATGCTCCCAACCGATTTCATGCCCGGCTGGCAACAACCCGTCCCCATCCTTCAGACAAAAGGACAAATGCAGCCCCAGTTGCTCGCCATCAAATGCCCCGGCCAGTTCGTCAGCCTGCGGCAGCGTGAAGACTTTTTCCTCGCCCGGCCTGATCCCATCCAGGCCAAGTTCCCCGGTGGCCAGCTCTCGGCCATCGGCGGACAGCGACCAGCGCGCGCTCAGGTAATCCAGCGAGCGGAAGTCCTGCTTCGAGCGCACAGCCACCGAAAGCGGCGAGGAAGAAATCAGACGCACAGCGAAGGGCTGGGCAAGTTTCTTGAACTCGTACAGCGCAGGGTGCGGGCGGCGGTCGGGCCAGACAAGCCCGTCTGCGATAAAATTACCGGAATTGGGCTCGTCGCCGTAATCGCCGCCGTAGGCCCAGTACTCGCGTCCGTCTTCGGTCTTTTCAAGCAGGCCGTGGTCCAGCCATTCCCAGATGAAACCGCCCTGCAGACCGTGATGGCTCTCAAAGGCCTCGAAATACTCACGCAGGCAGCCGTTGCTGTTGCCCATAGCGTGGGAGTACTCGCATAGGATGAGCGGGCGCGGATCGTCGCTGGTCTTCACCCATTCGATCATGTCATGGATTTCCGGATACATCGGGCAAATGATATCCGTGGACAAATGCCCTTGATCCCACTCCGACCCCGACTGTCCGCGGGAAATCGCGCCCTCGTAGTGAATGAGTCGGCTCGGGTCGTACCGGCGCATCCATCCGGCCATCGCGTCGTGGTTGGCCCCGTAGCCTGACTCGTTACCGAGCGACCACATAAGGATACAAGGGTGGTTTTTGTCCCGCATGACCATGCGCATGCCCCGCTCGACAAAGGCCGGAAGGTAACGCTTGTCATGGCAAATCTGGTTATGGAAATCGTGTGACTCAATGTTGGCCTCATCGATCACGTAGAAGCCATACTCGTCGCACAAATCGTAAAAGCGCGGGTCCGCCGGGTAGTGCGAGGTGCGGATGGCGTTTACGTTGAAAGCCTTCATCACCTCAAGGTCCTTGCGCATGAGCGCCTCGTCCACGACCTTTCCGTGCGTATCGGAATGTTCATGGCGGTTGACGCCTTTGAACAGCACAGCCTTACCGTTAACCAAGAGCTGGCGGTCCTTGACCTCGACCCGGCGGAACCCGGTCCACAGCGCGGTACTCTCGACCACTTTCCCCGCTGGAGAAACCAGGCTGACCACCAGCCGGTAGCGGGCCGGAACCTCTGCCGACCAAGGCTGGACTCCGGCAAACTCGCGGCTCAGGCGCGCCCCCACCCGGGGCCAATGCTCCAGATGGTGCCGCCGGGTCAGCACAGGTTGGGATTCCGGCTCACCCATAACCGGGTGTAGCTCCTGATCAAAGAGCTGCCATGAAATGCTCCAGCCCTCCTGTGCCTCACGCCCCATCTCCACCCGCACATCCATGTCGATCCGGCCATTGCCGGTCTCGGAGTCGTAGTCGGCGCGGGCGAATACATCTTCCAGATAAATCTTTTCCGTACTGGTCAACCAAACCTCGCGGTGCATCCCGCCAAGACGCCAATGGTCCTGATCTTCGACAAAGCTGGCATCGCTGTATTGAATAATAACTACACTCAGGCGGTTATCCTCGCCAAAGCGGACCCGCTCGGTCACATCGAAAGACGAAGACAGGCGCGAGTCCTTGCCCAGCCCGACAAACTCGCCGTTGAGGTAAACCTGCAAAACGCTCTCAGCCCCGCCGATGTGCAGGACGACCCTCCGCTCGCGCCAGGACTCGTCCACGCTAAAAGTGCGCACGTACACGCCGGTCGGGTTGTACTCCGGAGCAAAGGGAGGCTCGTCCGGAAAGGGCATCTTCACATTGGTGTAGTGCGGGCGACCGTAGCCGTGCATCTGCCAACAGCTCGGAACCGGAATATCCGCCCAGTCCGGACTGGTGGCCTCGTCGAGCTCGACCGCTTCGGGCAGGCCGGCAGGCGATTCACGAAAAAGAAAACGCCACTGTCCGTTGAGCGAACGCCACCAGGGAGACGCTTCGCGCACAGAGGCCAGCGCCTGCTCCGGCTCGGGAAAGGAGACTGACACCGCGCTCATGGGCAGGCGGTTGATTTCCGTCAGGGAGGGTTGCTCATAGGTTTTTCCGCACTGGCGGTCGATAGGGCTTTCGGGCATGGGCCCAACTATAGCGGAAAACCCGACTTGCCGGAATGGTCGAAGTGCCTACACTCATGTAAAATCTGATTAAACTATGAGCACACTCAAACGCTGGTTGATCGAGGATGCCATTTTCCGGGGTTCTCCCGGAAGGCCCTTCCATCAAACCCTCAGCTGCGGATTTTTGAATAAAAACGGGCTACGGACCGATGTGACAGACGAGCGCTATGGCCGTTTCGCCATGATCTATCTGATCAGGGGCAAGGGCCACTACAGCGACAGCTTCGGGCAGCAGGCCGGCTTACGCGCCGGGGATGTCTTTTTTCGCTGCCCGGACCGGCGGCACACCAACGAGGTCGACCCCGCCAGCGGCTGGCACGAGGCCTTCGTCTCCGTTCGCAGCGACTGGTACGAGCTGTTCCGGCGCATGGAGATTTTCCCCGCCGCCTCCGTCCACTTCCACCTGGGAACGGTGCCCCATATCCCCGAGCAGATCCACGCGCTGATGCAACGCCTGCGCACGGCCGACACCCCCGGTGACAACGCTCATGTCGAGTTCGACATCGCCGCGCTCATGCGCTGGACACTTACTCAGGCATTGGAAAGCCGGGGTGCCAGCTCATTCCAGCTCGAACAGCTCAAGCTGGCCCGCGAGCGCATCCGCTCACACGCCTCGACCCGGCTCGACCTGGAGAAGTTACTGGATGGTATTGGGCTGAGCTACTCGCGCCTGCGCAGCCTGTTTCGGGAGGCCTACGGCACCAGCCCCGGCGAATACCGGGTGCAGGTGCGCATCGACCAGGCTTGCTCCCTGCTTGAGGCGACCGGGCTTGAATTGAAGGAAATCGCCGACCAACTCGGCTACAGCGACGCCTTCGCGTTTTCCAAGCAGTTCAAGCAGCGCGTCGGCGTCTCCCCCAGTACCTTTCGCGAACGCCGTTTGCCGCGCCGCAAATTGAATCTGCTCGCTGAATCCTGAAAATTGCAATCGCCAGTCGGCGCGGAAAGTCACATGCTCGGAGAACAGTCACGGCTTCCACCCCCACCCCCATGTTCAAGACGGAAAAACGGGCCCTGAAAACCAACATCGCGGCAAACGCGCTCTTCGCCATCGGCGGGTTTCTTTTTGCCTTGAGCACACGTTCCGAAGCGATCCTGCTGGACGGGGTTTACTCGCTGGTCACACTTATTTTCGCCGTCGTAACCTGGCACGTGGCTGACCTGGTCATGCTGCCGGACTCCGACAAGTACCCTTTCGGCTACGTCGTGTACGAGCCGCTGGTCAACCTGTTCAAAGGGCTGCTGTTGTTCACTGTGGCGGTGTACGCGCTCTTCAGCGCCATTGCGGGTCTGATGGCCGGGGGCACGGAGATTCATACAAAGATGGCATTCCTTTACGCCATCGTGGCCACCGCCGGATGCGCCGGGATGGCCGCCTATTTCAAACGTGTTGCCGTGCGTACACACTCCACCCTGGTGGAGACCGACGCGCGCAACTGGGTCATCGACACGATCCTGAGCGCCGCCGTCGCCGTGGCCTTCGGGCTGAGCTGGGTGCTCTCGCTCAGCGGACACACGCACTACCTCCGCTACGTGGACCCGCTGGTGGTGGCATTTCTCTCTCTCGTGGTGATGCCAGTCCCGGCGCGCATCATCCGTGACAACTGGGCCCAAATCGTAGCCCGCGCCCCGGCGGATGAGCTGATTGCCGAAATCGAAGGTCTGCTGGAGCAAGCAGCCCCCGTCAGCCAGTGGCCCGAGCGGGAAATCCGCATCCAGCAGCACGGACGGCTCATCACCGTGCATGTCTATTTCATCGTCAACAGCGGTACCGTACAGATGTTCGACCAGTGCCGCGCCACCATCGACAAAACGCTCAAGAAGCACTTCCCCTACGTCGCACTCGACGTAGCCTTTGTCAGTGACGAGTACTGGGCCCGCCGCGCTTCCGGTGACGACTAGGGTGTGTGCGTGACCGCGACGGACAATGAGGCCACACCACCTCAGCCCCAGCCCGGCGGTGACTGACGCTGATAACTGGACCACAAATAACGGGAATGTTTGCGGCCACGTCCCTTTGCCCAGACTTTTCACCGTAACGCATCTTTTCAGCCCCTCACGTCAGATTTCTTATGAGCCCAAAAACAGTTCGCAGGTTTCTCTGCCTGCTCACCTTCGCCAGCCTGGCCGGACTCCTGCCAGCAACAGCCCTTGCCCGCGAATCCTACCTGCGCAACAGCCAGCTTCGCATCGGGGTGGACCTCGACATGGGCGGAGGCATCTCGTACTTTAGCGAAGCCCGCAGCCGGACCAACCTGCTCAACACTTTCGACGAGGGCCGCCTCATCCAGCAGTCCTATTACGGTCAGAAGGACGGCTCGCACTGGGGCGACAAGCCCTGGCGGTGGAACCCGGTTCAGGGCGGTGACTACCGGGGCAACGAGGCCGAGATACTGGAATGGAAAAACGACGGCACCACCCTGTACGTCAAAACCCGCCCCCGGCACTGGGCCAGCGGCGAGCTGCTTCAGGATGTTGTCATGGAGGAAACGATCACGCTTGAGGGCGATGTGGCCGTCATCCATTTCTCTTGCACCTACTCGGGAGATACCATCCACCCAGTCACCCACCAGGAAACACCCGCCGTTTTTATCAACGCGGAATTCCCGCACCTCTACTACTACGGCGGCGACAGGCCCTGGAGCGGCGGCGAACTGACCACCCTCGACCCCGGTTGGCCCAACGAATACTACGACATCACCGAGCATTGGGCCGCCTTCGTCAACAAACGGGGCTGGGGCGTAGGCGTCTATGTGCCCGAGGCCGACCAAATCACGACCTACCGCTACGAGGGCTCAGGCCGCACCGGCACCAAGGGAGACGCCTGCTCCTATTTCGCACCGATCCGCAGCTTCGCCTTCGACCGGCCCATGACCTTCGAGTACACGGCCTACCTCACCCTCGGCAGTATTGAGGAAATCCGCACGCGCTTCCAGGCTATCGCCGACTCAAGCCAGGAAGATCAGCCGTAGCAGGGCTCAGCGGCGAACTCGCCGCGCGATCAAGCAATCCTACCGCAGCGGACGCAACTCCACCCACGTCGCGCCCCAGGAGCCTGCCGACTCGTCGGCCAGACGAAAACCTGCCACGTAATCGACTTGGCGCAGGCGCGCATGGACCGTCTCGCGCAGCGTGCCCGTACCCTTGCCGTGGATAATGCGCACGCGCAGCAGACCCTTTTCACGGCAGGCTTCGAGGTAGGCCGGGAGCAGCTCACCAACATCCTGTGGACGGAAAGTGTGCAGGTCGAGTTGATCGGTGATCGGCACTTCAACCGGCTCGTCGTCCATGTGAGGGCTGTCCGGGCTGGAGTTCATCAGGGTTGATGGTAAAGAGGGAAAAAACAGTGGGCGTGGTCTGCGGTCAGGCTTTATCTTCGGAGGAGGTGGGCGAATCGTCGGGCGCGGGCTTGGCCGCGGCCGGAGATGCGCCTTCGGCGGTAGACCCGCGCTCAGAGGAGTCATCAGAGGTGCCGCTCGCCAGACCGTCCTCGGGGAGTCGAAGCTCGTCGGCGAGCGGTTCGCGCAGGACTCTTTCCACCGGCTGGGAGTCGGGGATATCCTTGTCGGCGGAGACGTGGAGATCCTTGAAGCGGCGGGCGGTCACGAGCACGCGCGTCTCCATCGAGGCGACGGCCTTGTTGTAGGCGTCACCGGCACGTTCGAGGCCCTTGCGCAGTTCGTCAAAGTACCCGGCCAGCGTGCCCAGGCGGCTGTAAAGGTCGCGGCCCAGTTCGCTGATGGCGCGGGCTTCGCGGGCGATTTCCTCCTGCCGCCAGCCGTAGGCCACGGCCTTGAGCAGGGCGATGAGCGTCGTCGGCGTGGCGAGAATGACGCGCTGCTCGCTGCCGTACTCGATCAGGCTACTATCCTGCTCCAGAGCCGCGCTGAAAAACGACTCCGTCGGCAGGAACAGCACGACGAACTCCGGCGTCGGCTCGAATTGCCGCCAGTAGGCTTTTTCGCTCAGCTTTTTCAACTGGTCGCGCACCTGGCGGGCATGCTTCTGAAGAAGCTCCTTCTGGCGGTCGGGGTCGTCGGTCAGGATCGCCTCGCCGAAAGCGTCAAAGGTCATCTTCGCATCCACGACGATCTGGCGTCCGTTAGGCAGACGGACAATCATGTCCGGACGCAGGCGGCCCTCTTCAGTGGTCACGTTTTCCTGCTCGGAAAAATCGCAGTGTGCCACCATCCCGGCAAACTCCACACAACGGCGCAACTGCATCTCGCCCCAGCGCCCGCGCACCTGCGGGGCGCGCAGGGCTCGCACGAGATTGCCGGTCTCGGTGTGGAGGTGGCGCTGAGTCTCCATCAGGCCGCGCACCTGTTCATGCAGCCCCTCGTAGGCGGCGACACGGGCTTTTTCCAACTGGTGGATTTTCTCGTCCACTTTTTGCAGGGACTCCTTCACCGGCTGGACAAGTTGGTTGATGGCCACCTGGCGTTTTTCCAAATCCCCCTGCGCCCCTTGCTGGAATTTCTCCAGCGACTCCCTGGCCAGCTTGAGGAAGCTCTCGTTGTTGCTGCGCAGAGCGTCGGCGGAGAGCGCCTTGAAGGCTTCGCGCAACTGTTTCTCGGCCTGGTCGAGCACGGCGAGCTTCTCCTGCGCGGCCCGGGCCTCCTCCTGACGGCGGGTCTCGCTCTCGCGCAGATCCCCGGCCAGCCGGGCGGCCTCGGCGGACTTCTCCTGCAGCTCGGCCCGCGCGCGGGTCCACTCCTCCTGCGCCTGCTCCAGCGATTGGGAGAGGAGGGCCTTTTCGGTCTCGCTCTCGGCCAGGACACGGGCTTGCAGGGCGGCGGCGGTCTTGCGCGTCACCGCCCAGACCAGCACGGCGCCTATAATTCCGCCAAAAATAAACAACAAAACCGAAACGATGGGGTCCATACGCGTAAAAGTGTTGTTCATACTGGGCGATCCCGCCTAGCCTGTCAAAGACCAGATGCACCCACCCCGACATTCCGCCCCCTTTCGCCCGCGAAACCTCATCCTGTGGCTGGCGCTCGCGCTGCTGCCGCTGAGCCTTTCGGCTCAGCCCCGCGAAGTCTGGGAACGCTACAAGATCGCCGTCATTACCGGCCAGGGCGAGTCCCCCGCCGCCAAGGCCATCGAGGCCGGAGCCCGCGCCCAGTCCCCCGAGCTGGAGAAAGAATACAACCTCGCCCTCACGGTGGACAACCTCTCCGCCGTGGACAACACCCCCAAGGGCTGCCGGGACGCGCTTCACCGGGCTTTTCTGGACGGGTACAACGCCGTCCTGCTCAACATCGCCACCTCCTCCGAAGTCGCCGACGAAATCGACTTCCTGACCCGCCACGGCATCCCGGTCGTCACGGTCGGCAGCGACATCGGCACCGCCCGGCTGGCCGCCGTCATGACCGATGAGGAAGCCTCCGGACGCCTCGCCGCCGAGACGTTTATTGAAAACCTGCGCTACGTCCGCGACAACCTCGGCCTCATCGCCGGCAGCGCCGAAGATCCGGTTTCGCGTCAGCGGCTGGCCGGGGCGCAAGCCGTCCTCCAAACCGTTGCCGACCTGCACGTGCAGGGGCCGTTCCACACGCCGGAGACCTTCAGCGCCACTTATCAGAAGATCGAGGAAGTCACCGCCGCCGACTACGGACGCAACCTGCGCGGCTGGCTCGTCCTGGGCAATTGGCCCCTGCTCGGAGGTCGTCCCTTTCCCTGGAAACCCGGTGACAAGACCGTTGTGGCGATGGACGCCGAGCCGCACATCATTCCCTTCATCGCCAGCGGACAGGTGCAGTCCGTGATCGCGGAGGACTATTTTTCAATGGGCAAGCTCGGCCTGAGCCTGCTCATCGACAAGATTAACAACCAAAAAGAGCCCGAGCAAGCCGTGTACTTCGTCGAGCCGGTCGTCATCACCCGGAAGAACCTCAAGCAATTCCAGTCCGACTGGACGCAGTGGATGAAGTAAGCGCTTTCCCGGTGGCCAGTGCAGGCTATCGTACCACACAAGAGACCTTATATACCGAATCATAAAACCGCTTGGACTTGCCCGCACCGCCAAACTCCCATTCCGTAGAGAAATGCACATCCGCAGACTCGCACTTGCCCTTCCCTTATTCATCCTGCTGACACACGCCCTCGCCGCGCAGACCGAAACGGTCAAAATCCTCGGCATCGGCAACAGCTTTACCAACAACGCACATCACTATTTGAGCGATGTCTATGCCTCCGCGCCGGATGAGGACGCCGTCATCGGCACAGTCACCATCGGCGGCTGCTCGCTGGAGCGCCATGTCCGGCATGCCAAAGAGCACGAGGCCGACGCCAACACCGGCAAGGAATACTACTATCGCCGCAACTGGGAAACCGCTGGCAACAAGCTAGCCCTCAAAGACGTTTTGCTGGCGGAGGACTGGGACATCATCAGCATCCAGCAGGTCAGCACCGGCAGCTACAAAGAGGAAACCTTCTACCCCTACGCCGAGGAGTTAATCGAATACATCCGTCAATACCGCCCCGAGGCCGAGATCGTCGTGCATGAAACCTGGTCGCACAGTGTCAACAGCTACCGGGCCAAGGACTGGGGGCTGAACCCGGACGAGATGTACGAAAAGCTGCACGCCAATTACGCTAAAATCGCTGCTGAAAACGGCCTGCGTGTCATCCCTGTCGGCACCGCCTTTGAGAACGCCCGCGCCACCGAACTCTGGGACCTCCAGCCCGACGGCTTTGACCCGAAAAACAACGACCTCGCCTACCCCGAAGACAAGGACAACCTGCCCAACTCCAGCAAGTCCCTCAACAGCGACTATACCTGGAGCAAAAACAAAAACGACGAGTGGTACGTCCGCAGCGATGGCTTCCACGCCAACACCGCCGGCGAGTACCTCGGCGCACTGGTCTGGTTCGAGTTCCTCTCCGGCGGGGACGCCCGGGAGATCACCTTCAAGCCCGAGGGCCTGACCGACGAGCAGGCCGAGTCTCTGCGTCAGATCGCGCACGCCACCGTTGCCGAGGCAAAGGCTCAGCCCTCCGCCAGCGCCGCGCAGTAAGACGACAACGGCGCCCCGCCTTTTTCTTCCTGCACCAAAAAGCTCCCTCCGTCCGGGGGGAGCTTTTGTTTTGGTTAACAATCGGGAAAAACGGATCAGCGCAGCGTAGTGACGGCGGCTTCCATCCGCAGAAGCGCCTGCTCCAGCATGGCCCGCGTGCAGCCGAAGTTGAGCCGCACGCAGTCGGGTCCCTGAAAGTCAGCCCCCGGCGACAGCCCCACCCCGTGCTCCTCGAAGAGCCGGTGCGGATTTTCGCAGCCCAACTCACGCAGCCCCTCGATATTGAGCCAGGCCAGGTAGGTGGCCTCCATCGGGCGCAGCGTGATCTCGGGCAGCCGCTCCTGCACGAAGCGGTAAAGCAAATCGCGGTTCGCGGTCAGATACTCCATTAGCTGAAGTCGCCACGGCTCACCTTCGTTGTAGGCGGCCTCGCAACCGGCATAGCCCAGGCAATTGACCTCGGTAATCATCCCCCGTGCGGCCTGCTGAAAGCGCAGCCTCAGCTTCGGGTCCGCGATGACCGCGAACGAACAGCACAGGCCCGGCAAGTTGTAGGTCTTGCTCGGAGCCATCAGTGTGATCGTACGCCGCTCAGCCTCCGGCGAGAGCGTCGCCGTGACGGTGTGCCGGTAACCGTCGAAAAGCAGGTCGCAGTGGATTTCGTCCGAGCACAGCACCAGATCGTGTTTTTCGCAAAAAGCGACGATCCGCTTCAGTTCCTCAGGCCGGTAAACGCGCCCCACCGGATTGTGCGGGTTGCACAGGATAAAGGCCCGCGTGCGGGGTGTCACTTTCGCTTCCAGGTCGTCGAAGTCGAACGTCCATTCGCCGCCTTCCAGCTTGAGCGGGCTGGTGACCAGTTTTTTGGCCTGCCAGCCGGGAGCTGACAGGAAGGGCGGATAGACCGGCGTGCAGGTCAACACCTCGTCCTCCGGCTCACCGAAGGCGCGAGCCACGACATTGAGGGCAGGGACCAGCCCCGGCAGCCAGACCAGCCATTCGCGCTTGGCCTCGTAACCGTGAACGCGCTTGAGGTAGGCAAGCACGGCTTCCTGGGTCGATTCCGGAGCCAGCGTGTAGCCGAAAATCCCGTGTTCCACCCGGCGACGAAGCGCCTCCAGCACCGGTTGAGGCGAGGCAAAGTCCATATCCGCCACCCACAGCGGAAGCACATCCCGGCCCGTGTACTTGCCCCACTTGAGGCTGCCCGTTCCGGTACGGTCGATT
Organism: Ruficoccus amylovorans; assembly: GCF_014230085.1. Taxonomy (NCBI): domain Bacteria; kingdom Pseudomonadati; phylum Verrucomicrobiota; class Opitutia; order Puniceicoccales; family Cerasicoccaceae; genus Ruficoccus; species Ruficoccus amylovorans. Next base: position 129,639 of record NZ_JACHVB010000063.1, read on the forward strand.
ACCTGGTCGAAATCAAACATCCCCAAGCTTTGGGAAATTCCCCCGCCCTTGGCAAACTCCAATCCCCCCGGATTACGGGTCCATCATTCCGACCTGGGATTTTCCGTTGCCGCAGCGGGAGCGAACGTAAAGATTTCCGGCATGTGCGGACGATTCGTTTTAACGGCCAAGATGCGCGACCTGATCAAGCAGTTCGTCCTGCGCCATGCGCCCGAGTTCAAGGCCCGCTACAACATCGCCCCCGGACAACCCGTGGCCGCCATCCGTGAGGACCGCAACCTCGGCGGACGCGAATGCGCGGTGCTGACGTGGGGGCTCGTCCCCTTCTGGGCCAAAGATCCCGGCATCGCCTTCCAGCTTATCAACGCACGCTCCGAAACCGCCGCGGGCAAGCCCGCCTTTCGCGGCCCCATGCGCCATAAGCGTTGCCTGCTGCCGGCGGACGGCTTCTACGAATGGAAAGACCTCGGCAGCGGGCGCAAGGAGCCCTGGTACGTTCGCCGGGCCGATGGCGAACGCCTCGCGCTGGCCGGACTCTGGGACCACTGGGGCAGCCCGGACGGCTCCGAGATCGAGTCCTGCTCGATCCTGACCACCGCCGCCAACTCCTGGATGCAGCCCCTGCACCACCGCATGCCCGTCGTGATCGCCCCCGACAACTTCGACCGCTGGCTCGACACCTCGCTCGAACGTGCCTCCGACGTGGCCGACCTGCTCAAGCCCCCGCCCGAGGATTTTCTCGTTCGCCACCGCGTCTCGGAGCAGGTGAACAACGCCCGTAACGACGGACCCGAACTCATCGAGCAAGCCGCCCCACCCCCGCCCACGCTTCAGCAGGGCACGCTTTTCTAGGGTGCTGTTTGAAAATTCCGTTGCGGGACTGCGCATCCGGAAAGGCCGCTACCCCTGATTACTTGAGCCTCAGGACACCAGAGCCCGAGCCGGTCACTCGATCTGGCGGAGCTGGATGCTGTCGATGATGTGTTCGCCGACGAGGACGTTGGTGATAACCACCATCCAGTCCCCAGGGCTGGCCCACTCGATACGGCCCGAGTAGAGGCGGGCGAAAGCGGCCTTGATCGTCGTCTCGGAGTCTTCGGCGAAGTCGATCAGGAACGGCTCCACCCCCCACATCAGAAGCATCTGCTTGAAAACCAGCTCCTGGTCGGTGAAGGCGAAAATCGGCACCCGCGTCGGGCGCAGGGCGGAAAGTATCTGCGGGAGGTAGCCGCTGCGGGTAAAGACCACGATCCCGGCCTTGTTCATGTCCTGTGCCAGGTGGACGGCGGCCCGGAGCATCTTGGCCTTGGGCTTGTTCAGCGGGATATTTTCGTAGTCCTTGGTCTCGCGGGAACGCTCCACTTGCCGGGCGATGCGGTTCATGACGCGGGCGCACTCGACCGGGTACTTGCCGGTGGTGGTTTCGCCGGAAAGCATGACGCAGTCGGCTTTCTCAAAGACGGCGTTGGCGATGTCAGTCACCTCGGCCCGGGTCGGGATGGGCTGCTCGATCATACTCTCCAGCATGTGCGTGGCGATGATGACCGGCTTCTTTTTCTGGATACAGGCTTTGACCGCCCGGCGCTGGATCAGCGGCAATTCCTCGTAGGGGCACTCGATCCCGAGGTCTCCCCGCGCGACCATGAGCGCGTCGGCGGCGGTGATGATCTCGTCGAGGTTGGAAATGGCGGACTGGTCCTCGATCTTGGCGATGATGCGCGCCTCGGAGTCATGGCTCTTGAGGTGGCGACGGAGGATGTCCAGGTCGTTCGCCTCACGCACAAAGGAAAGCGCGAAAAACTCGATGTTGTGGCGCAGGCCGACTTCGATATCGGCCTTGTCCTTCTCCGTCAGGGCAGGGAGGTTGACCTTGACGCCGGGCAAGTTGATGTGGCGGCGGTTGCCCATCGGGCCGGGGATGATGACCTTGCAGCGGATACGGTCATCCATGATTTCCTCGATGCGCATGCGTACCAGGCCGCTGTCGACCAGCAGGGTGTCGCCTTCGTGGACATCGCGGTGCAGGCGCGGGTAGTTGACAGTTACCCCCCGGATACCTTCCTCCAGGCCGCTGCGATCTCCGTTGACGAGGAAGTCAAAAACCTCGCCCTCTTCCAGATCGATCGGCTCGGGTAAATCACCGGTGCGGATCTCGGGGCCCTTCACGTCCATCATGATGGCGACGTGGCGGTTGACCTCGGCGCAGACCTTGCGCACGCGCTTGATAACCATTTCGGTCCACTCGTGGCTGGCGTGAGCCATGTTCAGGCGGCAGACATCGACGCCGCCGGTCACGATCATTTCGCGCAGCATTTCCTCGCTCTCCGTGGCCGGGCCGAGGGTGAAAATAATCTTGGTGTGTCGGTAGTCGAAATACATGCGTGTCGGATGGATAAGGATGAAGGTGGCCCAGGCTCATCTGCCAGCCGCCAACAGGGATGTGGTTTTTCCCGGCGGAGGCAAGCCCGTGCAGAAGTTAAAGCGTCGCCAAATCGTAAGCAGGTCCAATGCCGTTTACCGGATCGATCACGCTCAGGCCGAAGCTGCGGCCCCGCGAGCGCAAGCCCGCGAAGTGCCGCTCGACCAGCCCCACATCGTTGCAGTCGCGGCTGAGGTGGGCCAGGCAGACATGCCGCCAGCGCGGCGACTCCACCCCGCACAGCAGCTCAAAGGCCGCGTCATTGGAAAGGTGGCCGTGCCGACCGAGGATACGCTGCTTGAGCGACCACGGGCGGCGTTCGTCGCGTTCGAGCATTTCGGTGTCGTGGTTGGCCTCCAGCACGAGGAGGTCTGCGTGACGGATTTTCTCGGAGACATTAGCGGGGATGTAGCCCAAGTCGGTGGCCCAGGCCACGCTGCGGCGCGGTGAAAACAGTGTGTCTCCCCCGCTCTCGAAAAAGTACCCAACAGGGTCGTAGGCATCGTGCGGAACGCTGAACGCCGTCACCTCCAGATCATGGAAGGCGAAGGTGCGTCCGGTCTCGAAGACCTGCCAGGGCGGACGGTGGTTAAGCCGGGTTTGCGCGGCCTGCATGGTCTCGTGGTTGGCGAAGACCTTGATATGCGGGTGGCGGCGCAGTCCCTTAAGGCCGGCGGCGTGGTCGCTGTGCTCGTGCGTGAGAAAGATCGCATCAATCCCTGCGAGGCTTTCCCCGCACTGGCCCAGGAGCTGATCGAGCTTGCGCGCGCTGAATCCGGCGTCAATGAGGACCTTGCAGCCCGCCGTGGTGAGCAGCGCGGCGTTACCCGAACTGCTGCTGCCGAGTATGCGGAATTGCAGGCACATGAACGGAGAATATACACAGCACCGGCTCGGGGCACTGGCAAGGAAATTGGCGGTTTTTAACAGAATTATTGTGCACGCCTGAGCATTAATTCCATCTCAGGGGCTAGGAATCGTTTTGCGGCATTGATTTTGCCGGATCGAATGCTTTTAATTCACGATTCACACACTTCAAATATATCTTATAACCCTTGCCCATGCATCCAGCCATCACCCGTACCCTTGAAGTCGTTCAACACCGCAACCACAGTGAACCGGTCTTTCTCCAGGCCGTGCAGGAAGTGCTGGAAACCCTCAGCCCCGTCATCGAGGAGCACCCGGAAATCGAAGAACAAAACCTGCTGGAGCGCCTCTGCGAACCGGAACGGCAAATCATCTTCCGCGTCCCCTGGCGCGACGACAAGGGCAATATCCAGGTCAACCGCGGCTTCCGCACGCAATTCAACAGCGTCCTGGGACCGTATAAGGGCGGGCTGCGCTTCCACCCCACCGTGAACATGGGCGTGATCAAGTTCCTCGCCTTCGAGCAGATTTTCAAAAATTCCCTCACCGGCCTTAACATCGGCGGCGGCAAGGGCGGGGCCGACTTCGACCCCAAGGGCAAGAGTGACGAGGAAGTCATGCGCTTCTGCCAGGCCTTCATGAACGAGTTGTTCCGCCACGTCAGCTACAAGCGTGACGTACCGGCCGGTGACATCGGCGTCGGTGCCCGCGAGATCGGCTACCTCTTTGGCCAGTACAAGAAGCTGACCAACAGCTTCGAACTGGGCGTCATCACCGGTAAGGGCGCCTCCTGGGGTGGCTCACTGGGCCGTACCGAAGCCACCGGCTACGGCACGGTGTACTTCGCCGAGGAAATGATGAAGGTCAAGAGCGACTCCCTCCAGGGCAAGACCTGCGTCATCTCCGGCTCCGGTAATGTCGCCCTCTACGCCCTGCAAAAGCTTCAGGAGCTCGGGGCCAACGTCGTCGCCTGCTCTGACTCCAGCGGTGTCATCTACGATCCCAAGGGGCTCGACTTCGACGCCCTGCGCATGATCAAGGAAGTCGAACGCGAGCGCATCGGCAAGTACACCGATGTGCACGGCAGTGCCACCTTCCGCCCCGACGCCAAGGTCTGGGACATCGAGTGCGACGCCGCCTTCCCCTGCGCCACCCAGAACGAACTCGACGCCGGCGACGCCCGCAAGCTGGTCAAAAATGGCTGCCGCCTCGTCTGTGAAGGCGCCAACATGCCCTGCACGCCCGAAGCCATCGAGATTTTCCGCGGCTCGGAGGTGAACTTCGCCCCCGGCAAAGCCGCCAACGCCGGCGGTGTCGCCGTCTCCGGCCTGGAAATGCAGCAGAACGCCGGTCTCGAACACTGGAGCTTCGAGCAGGTGGACAAGGAACTGCACAAGATCATGCGCGGCATCCACGAGTCCTGCCTGCGCTACGCCGAGCAGTACCACCGCCGCGGAGACTACGTGAGCGGTGCCAACATCGGCGGCTTCCTCCGCGTGGCCGAGGCCATGATCTGCCAGGGCCTGATCTAGTGTACCGTTAGCCAAGTTCTTACACTAAATTTTGGGGGCTCTGCGCCCCCAAACCCCGCCCCGGGTTGCACCCGGTGGCACTGAGGGGAACAAGTTGCAGGACAAAGTCCTGCACCTGTGATGCTGCCGCATCACTGATGCCGCCGCCAACGCGGCGACATGGGCAACGGTGATGGACGCCGACTCAAACGAACTTCGCAAGAACCACTGCGTGAGGCGCGAGACATGTAGGCAAATTACCATTGACTGCAAGTTCCCCTACGCGTCCCAAAAGGCCGCTACCCCAGATTGCTGGTCCAGCCGGACCCTGCTATTTTCGATGCTACGCATCTCCTCCGGGGTTGCACCCCAAATCATAGGGATGGGTAACTAATTAATGTCGCCCAAATACAGATGGCGGGTGTTGACCTGGCCATCAACGATCAGGGTCTTAAGCACTTCGGGGTAAAACTCCATGCCCTGGAGTTGGTCGAGCGGCAGCCATTCAACGCCGATCTGATGCTTGTCGTGATCCCGGCCGGGGCGCGGTTCCACCCCCTCGGGCAGTTCACAGTGGAAGACGACTTCAAGCTGGTGGAAGTCCTTGTGCAGCTTGCGCAGGTGGTGGTGCCGCCCGATGTACTCGCGCACGTAAGCGATTTCACCAGCCCGGACCTGGGTCCCGATTTCTTCACGGCATTCGCGCTGGAGCGTGTCCATCAGAGTTTCACCGTGGCGCTGCCCACCGCCGGGCAGGATGTAAAAGACCTCATCGGGCACCCGTTGCATGCGGATGGCCAGCAATTCGCCATTCCGGATGATGAGCGCACGGGCGGCGCTGCGTACCCATTTCAACATGGGCTAATGAAAACCCCACGGCCCCGGCATTGGCAAGCCCGCATCCGACGGGAATGATATTCGCCCCGCACCGGCCGCAAAGCGCCACCGTCTTCCGGCAACGGATCCGTGCCCTCTATCCGAAGCTCAGAGCACGTTGGCATCCCTGAGCGCCTTGCGGGCCACCCGGGCAATGTATACCGAGACAAACAGGGCCACAACCGCGCCGCCCACCATACTGATATAGTGGACCGCGCTGTGGTGCTCCATGCCGGTGGCCAGACGGGTCAGGTGACGGGCGACCACCCCGTAGTAAACCACCGCCAACAGGCTCGGGAGCATACCGGGGCTGGCCAGCATGTAGGTACGAAAGCTGATCCGGCTCACCCCAAGCACATAGCTCAGCGCACTGAATGGCACCGGCCCCAGTCGCAGCAGAAAGCCGATCTTCAGCCCCCGCTGGCTGACCGCCCGGTCAATCGCCTGGAAGCGCGGGTGCTGCGCCATGAACCCCTCGATCCGCTTTTTAAGAAAAACCCGGGCGAGGGCGAACTGAATCACCATCGCCACGTATTCAGTCACCATGACGTAGAAAAATCCCCACCACAGCCCGAACAGCGTCCCGGCGGCAAAGACAAAAATATCCGCTGGCAGACAGAAAAGCGAGGCCAGCAGAAAGACCGTACAAAAGATGGCCGGCATCCACGCGCCCTGATCGCGCATCCAGGTCTCGATTTGCGGAATATCCGCCTCCAGCGACTTCCCCAGCAACACGACTCCCACAATGGCCACAGTGATGATCAACCCGCGCACCAGCAACGTTCGCCAATGCTGGCGCGCATGCAGAGAGACTTTTGCCGCGGCATCCAGATGCCGTCCGAGAAAGCGATGCATAAGGACGGATTATCCGGCAAAAAATACGGCCTTCAAGCGCGAAACCCGGTATCACACCGTGAAAAAGCGTGGCGTGCGCTTCCACAGCTTAGAAGGGGAACCGGCTCTCCCGTCTTGCCAAAAGGCAACCGCCTATTTTTACTGGGCGCAGTATGATCCTGAGCGTTGTTGTCCCCTGCTATAACGAAGAAGATACGGTCTTGAAAATCCTGCGACGCGTTCAGGACAGCCCAGCCTTTTCAGAACACGATCTGGAGCTGATCGTCGTCGATGACTGCTCGACCGACGGCACGCTCGACATTCTCCGCGCCCAACCCGACGCCTACCACAAGCTCCTCCACCACGAAGCCAACCGCGGCAAGGGCGCGGCCCTGCGCACCGGCATCGCCGCCGCCACCGGAGACATCGTCATCATCCAGGACGCCGACCTCGAATATGACCCGCGCGACTACCCCACGCTCATTTCCCCCATCCTGCACCGCGGGGCGGATGTGGTCTTTGGCTCGCGCTTCCTGGGCGGCGGCCCGCACCGCGTGGTCTATTTCTGGCACATGCTCGGCAACCGCTTCCTGACCATGCTCTCGAACATGTTCACCAATATCAACCTCACCGACATGGAAACCTGCTACAAGGTTTGCCGCCGGGACATTATCCAGCAGTTCGAGATCGAGGAGGACCGCTTTGGTTTCGAGCCCGAGATCACCGCCAAACTCGCCCACTCCGGCTGCATCATTTACGAGGTCGGTATCAGCTACGACGGTCGCACCTACTCCGAGGGGAAGAAGATCGGCTGGCGCGACGGTGTCCGCGCCATCTACGCCATCCTTAAATACAACCTCTTCCGCAAACACCGGCGCTTTTACGGCTACGGCAGCTAGTGCCCTAAGTTGCAAACCCTCGGCATAATGATTGCGGACTTACGCAGCCCACACCCGCGGCAGGCATAGCCTGCACTTTCGATGCTAGCGCATCGCCTCTGTGTCCTTTGTGCTCTCTGTGGTTAAAACACAAGAATCCGAAGTTGTGAACCGATGGCGATCGGCCTTGATCAACCGGCGCTGTGCCGCTGGCGGACCGCCTCGAACAGGCAGATCCCGGCGGCGACGGACAGGTTGAGGCAATCAACGTGGCCGCACATGGGGATTTTGACCAGGAAGTCGCACTTGTCGGCGATGGACTTGCGCACCCCGAGATCCTCGCGCCCGAGCACGATGGCCAGCGGGCCTTTCATGTCCACCTCGTACAGGAGTTGCGACTCCTCGTCGCCGGTCCCGACGATCCACAGGCCGATTTCCTTCATCTTTTCAAGCGTGCGGTTGAGATTCTGCACCTGGATGTAGGGGACCTTGTCGGCCCCGCCGCAGGCGATGCGCCGGACGGTCTCGGTCAGCCCGACCGTGTGCTTCTGCGGGGCGATGACGAAGTCCACCCCGGCGGCGTCCGCGCTGCGCAGACAGGCGCCGAGGTTATGCGGGTCCTGCACGCCGTCGATCACCAGCACGAACGGATCTTCGGTTTCGCGCAGTTTGGCCAGGAACTGCTTCTCGTCCATCGGTTCGATGGCGATGCGGTCACTGGCGTGGGCGTTGTCGCGGCCATGTTGGCCGTAGCGGCGTTTGCTCATCTTTTTTTAAATTCGTAGATTTGAGGATGTGTAGATTCGTAAGCTCATCCATTCGCGTATTTCGGAGCCTACTGACTGGTAGATTTACGAATTTGCGAATGATTAAATCTACGAATTTGTAAAATCGGGCTAGGCCGATTTAAAGACCGTGACGACGTTGGCACCGCCAAAGCCGCTGCTGTTGGAAATCGCGACGCGGGGCCCCTTGTCGAGGGTTTCGCGGATGATGTTCAAGTCCTCACCTTCGGGGTCGAGGTCGGTGATGTGGGCCGAGCCGGGCGTGAAGCCTTCCTTCATCCCCAGGACCGTGAAGCCCGCCTCCATCGCGCTGGCCAGCGACAGGCCGTGGCCGGTGAGGGCCTTGGTGCTGGCAAGGGCCGGGCCGCCAGCGCCGAAGACCTTGCGAATCGCCTTCATCTCGGAAGTGTCGCCAATCGGCGTCGAGGTGGCGTGGGCGTTGATGTACTCGACCTCGGAAGCCGCCGTGCCGGTGGCCCTGAGGGCAAGTTCCATCGCGCGGGCCAGGCCGTCGCCCTCGGGATGCGAGATGGCGACATTGTACCCGTCGGACGCCTGCCCCCAGCCGCTGAAACGGGCATAGACGGGGGCGTTGCGGGCGGCGGCGCAGGCCTCGGATTCCAGCACGAGGGCGGTTGCCCCGCCGGTACCGACGAAGCCGTTGCGGGCCTTGTCAAAGGGACGCGAGCCGGGCGGTTCGGCATCAGGGCTGAGTGCGCGCATCGCCCCGAAGGGCAAGATCGTCTCCAGGTCGCCGTCCTCCGCGCCGATGACGATCACACGCTCCTGCCGCCCGAGGGCGATCTCGTCCCAGGCGTAGCCGAGCGCATGCCCGGAGGAGGCGCAGGCCGAGACAAAGCCCCCGGAGGAGCCGAGGATCTTGTGCAGGGCCACGAGGTTGAAAGACAGCGTACCCGTCACCGAGGAGACCACTCCCATCGGGCTGGCGCGGCGCAGGCCGCCCTTTTTCAGCCGCTCCATGTGGTGGGTGAGCAGGCGGACGGACCCGGCCGAGGATGTAAAAAGCCCCGTCTCCGGGTTGGAAATCTCCTCCGGCGTCAGTCCGGCATCCTCCACCGCCTGCACCAGCGCGCAGTGCGCGTAGAGCACGTGCGGGGCCATGCTGCGGAGCTGCTCACGCTTGAGAGCGTAGCGTTCGGGGTAGACCCAGTCTTCCGGATCGTTCGAGCTAACGTCGAAGTCCTTGACCTTTCCGGCCAGGTGGATGCGCTCGCCAGCCTGCTCAAAGCGGTCGTAAACGGCGATGCCGTGCTGAAGCTCACGCAAGCTCCGGGCAACGCTCGCCTTGTCATTGCCGATGCTGGTAATGAATCCAAGGCCCGTAACAACAACATTTCTCATGGTGTGGCACTATGCGGATGAACCAGCGGGCTTCAAACGGAAAAGCAACCTGCCCAACCGTTAAACCCGCCTCTGATAAACAGGCCGGGAAAAACTTTACCCCAGCCGTGGCCCGAACGGCCGGCTCAGGCCTTCCAATCGAACATCAGATTGATGCCCTCGGCGTAAGCGGCACGCTCGCCAGCCACCGTGATCGCCCCCTGGAAACTGGCCCGGGGGTGGCGGATACGCTTCAGCTTGACCGACATATCTAGTACGTCGCCAGGGCGGCAGAAACGCGAACAGCGCACCTCGTCGCTGGAATGGAAAAAGATTTTCGCCGGATCGACCTGCTTCTCGGCCAATTGCGGCGAAGGCGCGGCGACCAGAAACAGCACCGCCAGTTGCCCGAGCGCCTCCAGCATGATGGAGGCGGGGAACACCGGGTTTTCGCGGAAATGGCCGCGCAGGAAAAACTCGTCCCCCCGGATACGGTAGGTCCCGCTTGCCGATTCGGCCTCCAGCGAGGCCGAATCGAGAAAGAGGAACGGGTCGTCGTGCGGGATGGCGGCCGCGATGGCCGCCGCGTCGAGCTGACAGACGGGAAGGTCCATGCTCAGGCGAGCTTGCCGGTAATGAACGTCTTGACGTCGCCGATAGTGGCCAGGCCGCGGAGCTCTTCATTGTCCACGGTGATATCGAGGGTTTCCTCGACCATCATGATGACCTCGACCATGGTGAGCGAGTCGATCCCGAGATCTTCGTTGATGCGGGTGTCGTCGTTACCCTCCAGCAGCTTGGGGCGCGCTTCGGGCTCCATCACCCGTTCGAGAATGCCCATGATGATAACGGGCACCTGCGAAGTATCGCCGCTCTTGCGGTAGGCGATAGCCGCCTCGACCGTTTCGGGGGAACAACGCTTGAGGGACTCCCTCACTTCCGCCTCGTCTTCGGCGGTAAAGGGCTTGGGTTCATTAGCTTCCATGTTCGATTTTAAAAGAGAGACAGGGCGGCTTTGGCAAACTTCTTTTTCCCGGGACGGCTCCGTCATCGAATCCCTCATAAACTATTCGACCTCCCCTGCCCCGGGTAATTCCAGTATAAGCAGATTTTTGAGACGGTTTCCCAACCAAAGGCCCACCCATCGTCGCCGACAACCGCCGACCGAGCAAAGGGCAAATATTCTCCCACCGGATGCAACCTTTTCCGGGTTCCGGTTTTATAGGCTGTATCCATCCAGCGACATAAGATAAAACGGGGCACGAAAACAGCTACATGCTCGCTTTCCGGGGAACGCTCTCACCCCGCCCGGACCCCCTGCAATGAAACAACTATTTCTCCACATCGGCTATCCCAAGACGGGCACGACCACACTCCAGAAGTTCCTGACTATCAACCGCGACCATCTCCGCGAACAGGGCTTCCACTACGCCGTCCCGGTCGGCGCCATTCCGGAGAACCATTCCGGTATCTCTCATTACTACAACGACAAGAGTGTCGGACATCTCCCCACCGTGCGTGACAACCTGCGCCCGCTGAAAAAAGATCTCAAACAGGCCACCACCGACAAGATTATCGTCACCTACGAAGAGTTTGTCTTCGAGGATCCCGCCCGCTTCAAGAAGTGGTTCAAAGGCTTCGACGTGCGCCCAGTCGTGTACCTGCGGGACATCTACTCGCTGTTCATGTCTTACAAGAAGCAGATGGCCATCAATGGTCACCGAATGGAGACATTCTCTTCCGGGCCACTGGCCTTTGCCGGACACCTGAAGCAGTTCATCAAGGTCTTCGGGGAGGACGCCTGTATCGTGCGCTCCTACAATGACGCCAAAAAGACAGGCGGGACGATTGAGGACTTTTGCCAGGCGCTGGGCATCCGGCACAGTGACGCCTTCCGCCCTGTCGAAGACGCGAATACGACCAAGTCCGACTGTGCCGTCATGTTCCTGTACCAACTGGCCTACTCCCCCATCCGACGGGACAACTTCTGGCGACTCCTGCACGCAGTCCTGGGCATCGACCTAAAAAACCACGACTACCGCTGCACGCTCGTCTCAGAAGACGAGCTCCGTCTTAACGACAGGCGCCTCGCCTTCATCCAGTATCAGGCAAAACTGCTCAAAGACCCTTCCTGGATCGAGCATTCGCTTGCCAAGCGAGAGGCCCTCGCCCGGCAAGCGCCCGACACCGATCTGCCCGCTGAAATCCAGCACGAGATATTCGCCCAGCTACCGCCGGACCTCCAACAACTCGTCGCCAAGGCATCTCCAGTCCCCGTCCCATCGGACACGAGCAAGCCCTTCCTCCCGCCGGTTAACAATCTGGGGTCGCTGGAAAAAGACCTGCTCATCCGACTGCGGGAGGGGTTCGTCACGGCCAACCGGGACCTGTGCCGCAGCCAGGAGCTAGCCCGCCTGCTCAATCAGCGGCTCCGGCAAAAACGCATCTTCCGCGCCCGCGCCAAGCGCACCTGTCGCTCCGGTGTCCAAAAGCTGACCTCCCTGCTGCGCCTGTTGTCATTGCCACAATCAGGAAAAACGCCTTCCAGCCCGTCCCAGCAATCCTGATTCGAAGCTCAAGGCGACTTCGCGCACCCATCGCAGGCAACCCGTTCTACCTGCCATTGGGGAGCGGTACTTACTCCCCCCGGGCGAAGCTCTCCAGTGAACAGGCCGTGCGAGGAAAGGCAGCCAACAGGCGCTCATTAGCAGTCACCAGCGGGACATTCAACTCCTGTGCGAGGGCGGCGTATTCACACTCGTAAGCCGAGCAGGTGCCCTGAGCCGCCAGCATGATGACAGTCTCGGAAAGGATGTTGTACTGGCGCGGGTGCATTTTTTCTTCCGCCGCGTTCATAATCTCCAGGCACGCGGCAGGCTCCACCCGGTGCTCCCGCTGATAGCGCGCCAGCACATTACGGAATTCCGAACGCCACAGCGGGCTCGATGCCCAGGCGCTGTCCCGCTCGTAGGCCTGTTGCGCCCACGGGGTGTTGACGCCCGGCAGCAGCAGCGGGGCCAGTACGGTCGTATCGACGACAATCATGATAAAAAGCAACGGGGGTTGAAATCAACGTTCACGCCCGGCCCTCTTCGATGAGAGCTTCAAGCTGACCGCGTCCGAGAAAGCCGGTCGATTTCTGGCGCAGGCGGGGCGCGGTCTGCCGAAAACGCTCTTCGCGGCGGATCAGGCTATCCATTCCCACTTGCAGGCACTCGGCCAGCTCGGAAGCCACACTGGTGTGGCGACGATGGGCACGGAATTTCAGGCGACGCAGGAGCAACGGGGGTATATTAACATCGTCCATACCTCAAATAAGTAGCACTGTTTCCGCCCCTGTCAACCGGCCCCCACGAACAGCCCCCAACCGTGCCTTCACCCAAAGATACGGAACAGGAAAAGGGCCTCCCCATCCAATATCCCTTTGCCTACAGGTTGCCCCGGCATACGGACAGACGAGCGGAGTCTATTTGCGTCGGGGTCAACCGCAACACCTTATGATTCCTGGGCTGGGGGCATCAGTGATCAGCAAGATCACTGGTCGAGGGATTCTGTCCCAGACGAAGCGGAACGCCGGGTACTGGCACCCTCCTCGCGGGCCTCAAGCGCGGCCCGGCGAGCTTCGAGGGCGTCCGCCAATACCTCCAGTTCGGTTTCGCGTTCCTGTTGCTCCATCGTTTTGTCAAAAAGCAGGTTTTCGGCCCGCTCGACATAGTCCTCGCGCTCCTTCAGCAGCGCACGCGACTGCGCCAGCGACTGCTCGCGTTGCTCCAACTGGATCTGGAACTCGCGCAAGGCCGCCCGCTCCTCCTTGGAAACCGGAGCGGCGTCACGACTTGACTCCTGCCGCCGGGCAAGCTGGCGACACTGAGCCTCGAAAACCTTGCGCCGCGCCTCCAGTAACGCTTCGGCCTCCCAGAGACCGCGCTCTTTTTCGCTCAGGCGCACCTCCAGCTCCTGAACCGCCCGCTCGCGCTCAAGCAGGTCTTTTTCCAGTGTACGCAGGGTGCGTTCCACGTCCTCGACTTCGGACTGCTCCAGCGTGCGAGGCTCGCCAAAGGGGTGGCGCGTCTTTTTGACAAAGGCGTCGATGGTCTCGCGCGACTGGATGGAAACCTCGGCCGTGCGACGGGCTTCCGGGCGCAGGCTCAGGACGCGTTTTTTCGGGATGAAGGGCTTGGCCATGCGGGTCCGGGGATGGGTTCGGGATTCCAGGCGGTTGGCTCATGGCAACGAACACCCCGTCCAAAGCCCTCGCCGGGCGCGAAGGCTCTCGCCTCAGCGGCCAAAAAGGCGTCCGAAGAAGCCTTTCTTGCGGGCCGGTTCGTCTTCGTCGGCCAGGCCACGGCGCTGCTTGAGGTAGCGGGCGGTGACACGGGCGGCGATGGCTTCCTTTTCCGGGTCGTTCAGAACCATGAAAATGCGCTCCAGGCTGACCCCGGAGCGGACCTTTTCGTCCAACTCGGGCACCTGCTTGCTGAAAAAGTGGCACTGCTCCATCACCTTGCCCATAAGGACTTCCTCCAACTGGATAGTCTGCTCCTTGTTAAGGTTGGCCTTGGCCGTTTCGACCGGGCCGAGCTTGGCCCCGTAGCGCTTGAGCAAGGTGTATTTTTCGTTTTCGGCCAGTTGATTGAGGACCAGTCCGATCGCCTCGGGCAGATGGAGCCCCTTATGGCCGGGGCGGAAAGGCAGGTAGTGGGCGATGCCCTGCTCGTCGGCAGCGGTCAGGGCGGTGAGCAGCCCCTTGAAGTCTCCGCCGACCACGATGTTCTGCGCCATGCGGTGAGAGAAGTCGGCAAACTGCCCCAGCGTGCGAATGTCCTCGGCCTGGCAGAAATCGACCGTCTCGGACGAGAGGCCGCTGAAGCGCAGGGGAAATTCCTTGTCGATCTCGAAACGGGCCAGGTTTCGCCCGATCTTGTCCTCGCGCTTGGTGGCGGCGTCAACCGTGGCCACCATGTCACCGAAGGGGTCTTCGAAGGCGATGGTTTCGCGCAGGATCTCAATCAGCAGGTCGATCCGCTCAGGGCTCTCGGCCAGGCCGTGCAACTCGTGCAGTTCCTCCCAGGTGTAGTCGATGTACTTGGAGGCGACTTCACCCTTGCCGCGCAGGGGCCAGTCAGGCAGGCCGGACTCTTCGGCCAGGGCCTTGAGGCGGACTTCGGACATCGTAGGGGTCATGCCGGAACGCACTTCGTCCCAGTCTTTTTTCCCGTATTTGTGTCCTGTCGTGTCCGCGTCGGCCATGGTCGAGTTCATTGCTTTACCTCACGTTACGCCATTGCCTCGTGTTGATCAAGCTCCGCCGCCACTCGCTGGTAGTCGGTGGCCACCGAGTCCTCCTCCTTGGCCACCTGGCCGACGAGCGTCACCGGTAGCCCGAGTGTGACCGCGCGGCGCACTACCATGGCGTCGCGGATCTGTGCCTCGAAAATCTTGGTCGTCGGGTCGATGCGACGCTGATTGCGGAACTGATTAATCCTCAACTGCATGCGCATCTTGGGCACCTCAATGTCCACGTTGGCCTTGATCGAGTTAAAAATGACCCCGCGGCAGAGGGCCGGGCGGCCCATGCCCGGTTCGCGGAAGCTGGCCGAACGCTGATGGAAGAGCAGGAGCTTTTCCACCAGGAGGGTGAAGCCGATAAGGCTGAGCGCGTCGGGGTTGGCCGGGACATAAATCTCGTTGCTGGAGAAGATCCCGCACTGGGAGGCTCGCAGCACATTCGGCGGGCAGTCGAAAAGGACGTAATCGTAGTTGTTTTCGATCTCGCGCAACTGACGGTAGAAGCGCAGGAAGGGCGGCTCCGCCGGGTTCGCGGGAAACTCGTTTTCGAGGTCCACGAGGTTGAATGTCGTGGGCAGCAGGTCGAAGCCGGGCAAGAGGTTCTCATCGGTCTTGCTGGAGACCACATCGCGCACGAGGATATCCGAAAGCGTCTGCTGGCCGGGCTCAAAGATGGAAAAAATCGAGCCTTCGCCGTTAATATTCAGCTTGTTCCAACGGTCCAGCCGCATCAGCCAGATACTGGCATTGGACTGGGTGTCGAGGTCAACAAGCAGCACCTTTTTACCGGTGTGGGCCAGGCAGGCGGCAATGTTGACGATCATCGAGGTTTTCCCGACTCCGCCCTTGTAGTTTACGAAGCAAATTTTACGTGGCATAGGGGAACGCGGTTCTCAGGCTGGTCTAAGTCAAAACGGCTGAGCCTAAGGAGTTTTTCCTATTCTTCCAGTTTAAAAGTAGCGCGGCAGACTTAGAAAGAGGAATCGGAATCATCTTGATTTACAGGGGCCTAAGGGGAATCAGCATAACAGAACGCGGCTGAAAATAACATGCGGGCGATCACCTAATCCGACTGGTAAAATTTCTGTATTTAACCGGGGTCAAAGGCACTGGAAATCCGGGTATGTCAAAGACTTTTCAAAAGTGTTCGCCCTAGCATTAAATGCTCCACACAGAAGGTGGGAAGGTTAAAACTTTTCATTTGACCACTTTCAAGCAAACCATTCACATAAACTCACCCACCCGGACGTTACGAGCGCCCATAACTCCTACCTTACCCCCGCTATGATGCGTAAATACAAAGTCAGTACCGAGATTGTCACCTACATCTGGGCTGAGTCCCCCGAGGACGCCGCCAAGTACCAGAGCGAACTGATCACCCAGGAACAACTCACGCTGACCCGTGACGCCCAGCAGAGCGTCCGCTTCTCGCGTGCCCTCGGGGTGAAGTTCCTCGAAGCCCCGGAAGACATCTCCGGCACCCGCAGCCCGGTCGAAAATCCCCGCCCGCTCGACTGGCTGGAAATCTCGCAGGACGGTCTGTCCACCGTCGCACTGGTGCGCCGCATGTCGAAGCGCCGCGTGTACTACTACGAGGCCGTCACCGGCACCGAGCGCTCCATTTCACGGGAAGCCTGGTCGCGCTGGGCCTCCAACTACACCCTGCATCCCCGCTACGAGCGGGTACTGCCTCCCTTTATCGCGGCCGAAGCCATCCGCCTGCACGAGGACAAGGGCCTGCTCAACGGCACCAGCGCCACCCCGGAATCCTCCATCATCCTGGCCGTGCTGGAAAAATACGGCTACGAACCCTCCGACTGGGAACTTCGTAACGGCTACTGGGCCGAAAACGCGGTCGAAAAAGCCATCGCCCAGTATATCCTGGACAAAACACCCGCCACAGCCGGGCCGTCCTCCTCCACCGACAGCGAAGAAAGCTGGGGCGACATCCAGTTCTCCAGCAACCTGCCGACCATCGACGACCTCGAACCGCGCTAAGCCTGCTACCGGCTCGTCACAGGCCTGTCGCTGCCACTTCGACAAACGTCGTGCGCGCGCCTTTCAGCTCCTGCCCATAGGCCAACTCGTGCCGCAGGTGGTAGCTGCGGCCGTCCTTCAGCGTCAACTCGGCCACAATCTCCAGCAGTTCGCCGGTCCAGATGTGGGTCTCGCAACGAACATTCTCCACCGTGCGCGGCATCGGGATATCCGGCAGCCCCGCCCCCGTCGGGAAACGGTAGCACACTCGTGCCAATTGTGGCAGGTCTTCGCCGTCCAGCCACAGCCGAACCCGGTAGAGCGCCTTTTTCCGCCCCCGGCAAAACAAAGCGACCGATTCCTTGCCGTTGCGGTATAGCACACTGTCCATCATCCGGATGTCGATCGGAGGCGGCCTCAGCTCGACCGGATAATCCAGCGCCAACGGCTTCACCCGCCCCGCTTTGAGGCGATTGCGAATCGTCTGAAGAGAAATAACCGGTAAAGACATAGCCGACACCATACGCCCAAGGCGCAATCCGCCACGATTGCCCGACACCATGCCCTGTCAATCAAGGGCATGCGGGCTGAGGTAAGTCCGGTGCCAGTGGAGCACATAGCCCCCACATCCAATAGCCCCTATTCCTCATCATTCACACCGCATCCCGGTAGTTCTATCAATCCGGGTTTCCCCGCCGCGAGCCGCCGGGCAAAAGAACACCCGGGACGGCCTCTCAACCATCCCGGGTGGATAAAAAACGATTCGGGTCCTTCGATTCTGGCGATCAACCGCGCTTGCGCACGAGAGCGGCCTTGACGAAATCAGCGAAGAGCGGGTGCGCCTTGTTCGGCTTACTCTTGAACTCGGGGTGGAACTGTACCCCGACCATCCACGGATGGTCCACCACCTCGGCAATTTCCACCAGGTCCCGTTTCGGGTTAACCCCGCCGATGCGCAGGCCACTGCGGGTAAGAATGTCGCGGTACTTGTTGTTGAACTCGTAGCGGTGGCGGTGGCGCTCCTCCACGGTCTTCGGCTCGCCCTTGGCGAAGTCGGCCGGGGACAGACCCGGGAAGTACGCCTGCGCGGCATGCGTCTCGGGAATGATCTGGCAGGTATAGGCTCCCAGACGCATGGTGCCGCCCTTTTCGGTCAGCTCCTTCTGGTCTTCCATGATATCAATGACCGGATGCTTGCACTCGGGAACAAATTCCGTGCTGTTGGCATCCTCGAAGCCAGCCACGTGGCGGGCGTACTCGACCACCAGGATCTGCATACCCAGGCAAAGCCCAAAGTACGGAACCTGATTCTCACGCGCCCACTGGGCGGCCATAATCTTGCCCTCGATCCCCCGGTCTCCGAAACCACCGGGCACGAGCACGCCGTCCAGCCCCTTCAGGTGCTTTTCCGGCCCGTCCTCCTCAATGGCCTCGGAGTCGAGGCGGACGATATTGATGCCGCAGTCGTTGGCGATACCGCCGTGGGTGAGCGACTCATAGACGGACTTGTAGGCGTCCTGAAGCTCGATGTACTTGCCCACAACACCGATCTCGACCCGGTGGGCCGGGTACTTGAGGCGGCGCACCACGTCCTCCCACTCGGTCATGGCGGGCTCGGGCGCGTCCAGGCCGAGGGCCTCGGCCACGATGTCATCGAGGTCCTCGCGGGCGAGCGCCAACGGCAACTCGTAGATAGAGAACTCGACATCCATCTCCTCGATCACGTTGCGGACCGGGATGTTGCAGTAAAGGCTGAGTTTGGAGCGGATCTCGTTGTTGATCGGCTTTTCCGTGCGGCAGACCAGCACGTCGGGCTGGATACCGATTTCACGCATACGCGCGACCGACATCTGCGAGGGCTTGGTCTTGAGCTCCCCGGCGGCGTTGAGGTACGGAATCAGCGTGCAGTGAATGAAAAGGACGTTGCTGCGCCCCGCCTCCAGGGCGAACTGCCGCAGCGCCTCCAGGAACGGAAGCCCCTCGATGTCCCCGACCGTCCCGCCAATTTCGGTGATGAGCACGTCAATGTCCTCCCCGGCTTCGCGGATGCGCTTCTTGATCTCGTCAGTGACGTGGGGGATGACCTGCACGGTGCTGCCAAGGTAGTCACCGCGGCGCTCTTTCTGGATAACAGACTCGTAAATCTGGCCCGAGGTCAGGTTATTAAAGCGCGACAGGCTGCCGCTGGTGAAGCGTTCGTAGTGCCCCAGGTCGAGGTCGGTCTCGGCCCCGTCGTCGAGGACATACACCTCGCCGTGCTGGTACGGGCTCATTGTGCCCGGATCGACGTTCAGGTACGGGTCGAACTTCTGGAGACGCACTTTCATACCCCGCAGTTCGAGCAGGGCCCCGAGCGCGGCGGCCGTCAGGCCCTTCCCCAGCGAGGAAACCACGCCGCCGGTTACAAAAATATATTTCAGCTGTTTGCTCTTTGCCATCGTTTGAAAAGTAATTGGCGATGGCTGGGTGCCCTCGTCCGGGGCCATATCAGAAAATCTCCGCCCCCGCAGTGGCAACCTTTTTACGCCGGAAACTTTTCACCCCGGCCGCAGGGCACAATCCGTCCCTCTTATATAGAACGCGCCCAAGGCATCCAACCTCCAGAATTATCCTCCACCCCATTCCCATCGGGGGCTATCCGGGGTAGCCGCCTTTCTGGCGGCGCAGGAGCGAAGCCCCTCGGTGATCCGCAGGATCACGGGTCCAGGGCTATGCCCTGGCAGGTCCGCAGGGACTCGAACCCCGACAAGCAGAACCAAAATCTGCTGTGCTACCATTACACCACGGACCTAGCTGAAAACGCGGGAAAGTACCACTTTCAGGAGCGGCGTCAAGTATTTGCTGCAACTCTTGTCGGGAACGGCCAATCAAGTGGTTGACGGCGGCGGGCTCGGCCCTATGACTTTCATGCATGGTGGATCAACAGGCTGACGAACCCGCACAACCGAAATTCAAGCGCATCGTGCTCAAACTGAGCGGCGAAGCCCTCCGCAATACCGAGAACGGCGACCCCATTGACGGGGATATTCTCCAGACCGTTTGCGCCGAAGTGAAAAAAGTCCACAAACTGGGCGTGCAGATCGGGCTCGTCGTCGGCGGCGGGAACATCTTCCGCGGGCAACTCGGGGCCGAGCACCGCAACGTCGATCGCACCACCGGCGATACTATGGGCATGCTCGCTACCACCATCAACGGCCTCGCCCTCATGGACTGCCTGGAAAAGAACGGCGTGCCCGTGCGTGTGCAGACCGCCATCCCCATGGACAAGGTGGCCGAGCCGTTCATCCTGCGCCGCGCCGTCCGTCACATGGAAAAGGGCCGCGTCGTCATCTTCGTCGCCGGGACCGGCAACCCGTATTTCTCCACTGACACCACCGCCGCTCTGCGCGCCAGCGAAATCCACGCCGATGTCATCATGAAGGCGACCAAGGTGGACGGCGTTTACGACAAGGATCCGATGAAGTACGACGACGCCGTCAAGTACGAGGAGTTGAGCTTCGGCGAGGCCCTCGGCAAGCGCCTCAAGATCATGGACGCCACTGCCTTTTCCCTGTGCATGGACAACCACGTCAACATTCTCGTTTTCAACATGCACGAGCCCGACAGCATTCTCAACGCCGTCATGGGCAACAAGGTCGGCACCCTCGTCCACGAGTAAAGCCCACCCGCGCCTCTTTCGCATCTTGAGACGGAAAAATATCCTGTTCATCCAGCGAAATCCTGTAATCCTCTAAAGAAGCCTTTAAAGAACTGAACCCATCCCAACTATGACGCCCGAAGCAATTCTGAAAAACACGCGGTCCGAGATGCAAAAAGCCCTCGACCATACCCTGCACGAATTCAGCACCATCCACACCGGCAAGGCTTCTCCCGCCATGGTGGAAAACGTCATGGTCGACGCCTACGGCAGCAACATGCGCCTGATGGAAGTCGCCGCCATCACCACCCCCGACTCGCGCACGATCTCCATCCAGCCCTGGGACAAGGGTGTGCTCAAGGCCGTCGAAAAGGCTATCCAGACCGCCGGGCTCGGGCTCAACCCCGTTGTTCGCGGCACCGTCATCGTCTGCCCGCTGCCCGACCTCTCCGGCGAACGCCGCAAGGAACTGGTCAAGATGGCCAGCGGCCTGTGCGAAAACGGCCGGGTCGGCATCCGCGCTGCCCGCCAGGAAGGCATGACCGCGCTCAAGCAGGGCCTCAAGGACAAGCTCTTCTCCGAGGACGACGCCAAGCGCGGCGAAAAGGATGTCCAGGCCGCTACCGACGAATACGTCAAAAAGATCGACGACGCCTTCAAGGCCAAGGAAACCGAGCTGACCACCGTCTAAGCAACCCACGTCCCGTAATTTTCCCACCCGGCGGCCGGCCCGTGTTCCAAAGACGGCCCGGCCGCTTTTTTTATTTACCAAGGCCAATTTCGCCATGCACTTTCTGGAAAACGCCCGTCGCGTCGTGATCAAGCTGGGCACCGGCGTGCTCACCTCCGGCTCGGGCGATCTCAACACAGATGTCGTCGAGGGGATCGCACGTGAAATCGCCGCTCTCAAACAGCGCGGCCTCCAGGTCGTGCTGGTCAGCTCCGGCGCGGTCGGCCTGGGGCGCGGCCAGCTCGGGCTCAAGCAGCGCCCGAAAAAGCTCTCCTCCCTCCAGAAGTGCGCCGCCGTTGGGCAGAGCATCCTGACCGAGCTTTGGCGGCACGCCTTCGAGCCGCACGGGATCATCGTCGGCCAGCTCCTGCTCACCCGCGAAGACGTGCGCTCACGCAAGCGCCACCTGGCCATCCGCGACCTGTTCGAGGAAATGCTGACCGAGGGCATCGTCCCCATCGTCAACGAAAACGACACCGTCAGCGCCGCCGAAATCAAGTTCGGGGACAACGACGTGCTCTCCGCCCTCGTCGCCTCCATGACCAAGGCGCAACTGCTGGTCATCCTCTCCACCGCCCCCGGCCTGGTGGACATGAAGGGCAGCGGCGAGATCGTCCCCGTGGTCGAGTCCATCACCGCGCAGATCGAGGCCATGGCCGGAGGCTCAGGCACCGTCGTGGGCACCGGCGGCATGATTACCAAGATCCAGGCCGCCCGCCTGGCCATGCGCTCCGGTTGCGGCGCGTTCATCGGCTCGGGAGCAAACCCCGCCATCATTTCCGACCTGTTCGCCGGGCATGCCACCGGCACGATCTTTATCCCCAGTCGCCTGCCGCTGGGCTCGCGCAAGCGCTGGCTGGCCTGGTTCGAGGAGCCCCGGGGTCGTCTCACGGTGGACGCCGGAGCCGCCCGCGCCCTGCGCGAAAAAGGCTCCAGCCTGCTGGCCAAGGGCGTCACCGCCGCTGAGGGCAACTTCAAGCGCGGCGATGTCGTCTCGGTCTTCGGCCCCGGCGGCGAAGCCGTCGCCCGCGGCATGGCCGGATTCCGTATCGAAGAACTGATACAAATCCTCGGCAAAGACTCCGACCAGATCCACACCCTCCACCCCGACCGCAAACACGTCGAAGTCATCCACCGCGACGAACTCGTCCTCATCGGAAAGTAGTTTTTTTCTGGGCTTACGCAGCCCAGACCGGCGACGCAGGGAAATTCATCTTTGGCGGCACCGTGTCAGGAGAGTTTCAATCCTCGGTCCAGCGTTCGGGCGAAGCCCGGGCGCTGGACCGAAAGTGCAGACTCTGTCTGCCGCGGGTCTGGGCTGCGCAAGCCCGGAACTCCCCTCCCCCTACCTACCCCGCTGTGGCGAGCTGCTGGGCGCGGTCGAGGATGCGGGCTTCCTGGTCGGGGGGAACTTCCTCGTAGTGGCTGAAGGATTCACGGTGGCGGCCACGCCCGGCGGTGAGGGAGCGCAGGCGGGTGGCGTAGCGGTAGAGTTCGGCCTGAGGGACGCTCGCGTCGATGACCTGGAACTTGCCCTCTGACTCGACGCCGTTGATACGGCCCCGGCGGCTGGAGAGGTCGCCCATGACATCGCCCACGCACTCATCGGGGACGGTGACGCGGACGCTCAGGATCGGCTCCAGCAGGCTGGGCTGGGCGTTGCGGAAGGCTTCCTGAAAGGCGGCCTTACCCGCGATCTGGAAGGCGATGTCCTTGGAATCGACCGGGTGCTGCTTGCCGTCGAAGAAGTCGATCTTCACGTCCTGAACGTGGAAACCGCCGACCACGCCCTCCTCGCAGGCGGAGCGGACGCCTTTCTCGACCGAGGCGACGAAGACCCGGTCCACGTTGTTACCGACGAGCGAGTTGGTGAACTCGACCCCGGAGCCGCGCGGAAGCGGCTCGATGCGCATCCACACCTCGGCGAATTGCCCGGCCCCGCCGCTTTGCTTCTTGTGACGGTAGCGGCTCTCGGCCCCGGTGCGGATGGTCTCGCGGTAGGGCACGCGCGGTTCGATCAGTTCGATGTCCACGTTGTAGCGGCGCTTGATCTCCTCGGCGGCGACCTTTAGCTGCACCTCGCCCTGGCCGGAGATGATCGTCTGCTTCAACTCCGGGTCGTAGCGGGAAACAAAGGTCGGGTCCTCCTCCTGAATCTCGTGCAGCCCTTGCGAAATTTTTTCCTCGTCGCTGCGGGAGGCGACCCGGAGCGCGCCGTGGATGTTCGGCTCGGGAAAGGCCACGGTGGGCAGAGTGACGCTGAGCTTGCCGCCGCAGAGGGTGTCGCCGGTGTGCGTGTCGCGCAGCTTGACGGCGGCCCCGATATCCCCGCAGTTGAGGTGATCGACGGCGGCGCGCTCGCGCCCGTTGAGCAGGAAAATCTGCCCGATGCGCTCCGTGCCGTTGCGGGAGACGTTGCGCAGGTCCATCCCGTGGCTGACGCCGCCCGAGTACACCCGGAAAAACGACAGTCCGCCGACGTGCTGCTCGTTGAGCGTCTTGAACACAAACAGGCACGGCTCCTCGCCATCGAGTGCCACCTCGGTCTCGTCCCCGGCAACGTCACGAGCGGCCACGCGCTGGCGGTCCAGCGGGGAGGAGCCGTACTTGGCGATGATGTCCATCATGCGGGCCACGCCGACATTGGCCTGCCCCGAGACGGCGAACAGCGGCACCACCACCCGCTGCTGGATAGCGGCGTGCAGGTGCTCGCGCAGTTCGTCTTCGGAGAGGCTTTCCTTTTCAAAGAACAGCTCCATGAGCGAGTCGTCGGTCTCGGCCACGTACTCGATCAGCTCCTTGTGCAGCGCCTTGACGCGGGCGGCCAGCTCGCCCGTGGCCGGGGCCTCGTCGTAGCCGCCGCTGCCGTCGGTGTGGTAGGTGATGACCGAGGTGCGCATGACATCGAGCACGCGGTTAAAGCCCGGCCCGGCGTTGAGCGGGATGGTCATGGGAAAAACCTTGGCTCCGAAATGCGAACGGGCCTCCTCCAGCACCAGCTCGAAGGCCGTATTTTCCTTGTCCAGCAGATTGACCGCGATCATGCGCGGGATGTCGTAGGCCCGCGCGGTGTCGTACACCATGTCCGTGCCCGGCTCGATGCCGTGGCAACCGTTGACCACGACCAGCGCGAAGTCCGCCACCCGCAGCGCGCTCAGCGGCTCGCTCACGAAGTCCGCCGCTCCTGGGCAGTCGATGAGGTTGAACTTCTTGCCCAGCCACTCGGTATGCAGCAACGAGGCGTGGATGGACATCTGGTGCTCGCGCTCGTCAGCATGATAGTCGGACACGCTTGATCCGGCCTCAATGCTGCCGACTTTGCCTATTTGCCCGGCACACACGAGCATGGCGTCACACAGGAGGGTCTTTCCGGTTGAAGCGTGCCCGACTACGGCACAATTACGAATATCAGCGGCGTGATAATTTTTCATCGTAGAAAAAAGATTAAATAGATTTTAGCTAAAAAAAGAGCCCGCGAGCCGGAAACTGGTAAACAAAACGGAGAAGGCTGATACCTTCTCCGTTTTGTCTGAAAATCCCCGTTCATGGCTCCATCTTTCAGAGAGGGGCGGGTTCGCGGCGCTCATCGCCGCAACGAACCCGGTCGGTGAAACTGATCACCCTGGGCTCGACCAGCCGGGCGAAGTCCGTGTAAGCCATTGAAATGGCATCCGTGTGCGTCCCGGCGTTGAAGGTGATGGTGGAGTCTTCGCTCAGGCTCTGCGCGACGAAGACCTCCATCCCGTAAAGGTTCCCGAACGGCGGCATCGCGCCCGGCTCACAGTCCGGAAAACGCCGTACAAACTCCTCCTCGGACGCCAGGTACATCTCCTTGCTGTGCAGCGCCTGGTTGAGCCGCTGAAAGTCGATGTGGTAGCTGGCCGGCAGGACGACCATTGCCAACTGGTTGTGCATCGTCACCATGACGACCTTGGCCAGTTCGCGGCCTGAGACATGGACGCTCGCCGCCACCTCCTGGGCCGAGTAGGCCGGTGAATGGCTCACGGATACATACTTCACTCCGTGCCGGTCGAGATACTCACGCAGTTTTTTTATGCACATAGGCGGATGATGGGGCTGGGGGTTGATAAAAAGAACGGGATTGGCCGAGGGGTACGGCGCTCTGCGGTAACCTGAGCATGCGGGTAAACGGTCCCAAAAGCAAACCTAATCCCCCCATGCAGTAAGTCTTGCCGCAGAGATAAGTCAGGCCCATATAAGTCATAAGCTCTCCCCAAATTAACCGCCAGTGCCACAAATGTCCGCCTCCCAGGCCTTAAGAACGCAGCCCGCCTTCCGACAAATACAGCAAGATCGGCCCTGTAACCTTCTTTGACCGACGCCCTCGATGCCCAGACATTCTTCCCGCCGCTCCTCCTATCAAGACGACGATTACAGCGACCGCCGCGTACGGCTGCGCGCCAAGGTCTTTTTCGACCTCCAGCACCTGCTGCCCGCGCTCGGGCTGGTGCTGCTCATCGCCGGAATCGTCCAGGCGCTTTTCTGCTACGTACCGGTGGATTTCGCCAACCCTCTCTGGGAGTACAAACTGTTCGGCTGCCTCATCCGCTGCGCCTGGCTCCCCCTCATCGGGCTGGCGCTCATCCTGATTCCCTTTTCCAAGGTCTGCTCCTTCCGCCACCTGAAGCTGCGCGGGGCCGTGACCTGGGTCGCGCTGGCCGCCGGGATAGCCGCCGTCCTGCTGGTTCCCTACGGCATCATCGTTACCCTCCGCGCCCAGGAAGCCCTCACCGCCTCGATCCAGAGCACGCTGCCCACGGACTTTCCCGCCCAGCTCGCACGCGCTCTCTCCGCCCCCCGTACCGGTGACCCGCAGGAGGACCTGCGCCTGATCAGGATCGCGCTCTGGGGTTCGACCGTGCAGAGCTGCATTCTCAGCCTGCTGGCCGCGACCGGCTTTCTGCTGCTGTTTTTCAAGACCGGGGTTTACCGCTACCTGCTCCATCAGGACGCTATCGGTAAGGGCGAGCACGTCGGCATCACCCGCGCGGCCATCAGCGAAGAGGACGACCCGGAGGACTGATCTCCTCCCCCCACTCGCATTCGGCACGTCCCGGCAGCCCCCGAAAATATCTCCCAAGCGGGTAAATGCCCGCCCATTCCGTCCGATTTGAGTCGAACCCGCCGCCGGATACTCCCATGCTCCGGCCTGCCTGACCTATGAACCCTCCGGCTACCAGTACGACTCCCGCCAGCACCCTTTGGCTCCAACGCCTGACCGTGGCCGCCCTGATCGCGGTCTGCCTGGGGCCGTTTCTGGTCAACACGACCTCGCTGGAAAAATCCCGCATGGCGATCAAGGCCGTGGCCATCGCCGCCGGTATCGGCTGCGTCGCGCTCAACCGCGCCCGCTTCCGCCTGCGCCCTTCCCCCGCCGGAGCCGCCGCCGGCCTCGGCCTGATCCTGCTCGGAGGCGTGCTGACGCTGGCCGACGCCGCTGGCAACCTGCGCGACCCCGGCCTGGGCTTCATCCTCGGAGCGGCAGGCGTTTCCCTGATCGCGTGCGGCTTTACCGTCAGCGGCTTGCAGGCGCGTTGCCTCGGGCTGTTCGCGCTGGCCGCCATCCCCGCCGGAACGATCGAAAACCTGATCGAACACGGCCTGCACTACTCCACCCTCATCGCCAAGCTCTCCGCCTTTTCCCTGCACTACGTGGGCTTTACCGTGCAGTCGGAGGGCAACACCATCCTGATCCACGGCCACGCGGTCGAGATCATCGCCGAATGCTCCGGACTGAAGCTCTTTTTCATGCTCTTCGCCTTTTTCGCCATCCTCCAGCTCGCCCTGCCCGAGTTGCGCCGGATTTTCTGGAAAATGCTCTTCGCCGCGGCCGGGACGGGGCTCATCGTCAGTGTGCTGCGCATCGACTTTCTCGTGCTCATCGTCGGACGGCCCGAGCTGTTCGAGTTTTTTCACCACGGCTTCGGCTCGGAACTCATCTCGATGGCCGCGATCCTGATCTTCGGCTTCTTCATCAAGGAAGAAGCCTTTACCGCTCTGGAAAAGAAAATCCCGGTCCCGGCCATCCCCGCTGACCACCTGCCCACGCCCGACGGCGCAAAGCTCATGGCCCGGGCATTGGTGGCCACCACCCTCATCGGCGTGCTCGTCGCCACAGCCGCCTATCTGACGCAACGCGGATGAAGCGGCCCGATACCGTTTCTGAACAAGAAGCAGACCCGTCTTGCAGCCGCATTGACCAGACAAGGGATTTAACAGGAAGAGCGGAAAGTACGGCAAGGAAGGCCGAAGGTAGCTCTTCCCTTACTTACCGGCCTTCCTGTTAAATTAAGTCAGAACTTCGGTAACGGCTCCCTAGCGAAGGCTCAGCCAAAGCTTTTCCAGCGCCGTTAGGTAACGCTCCTGTGTCTTGGCAATCACCTCGTCGGGCAAGCTCGGTCCCGGATAGGTTTTCCCCCAGTCGAGCGTCTCCAGATAGTCGCGCACGTACTGCTTGTCGAAGGCGGTCTGCGGGCCGCCGGGGTGATAATCTTCGCGCGGCCAGTAGCGCGACGAATCCGGCGTGAGCACCTCGTCGATCAGGTAAAGCGTGCCCTCGGCGTCCGTGCCGAACTCGAACTTCGTATCGGCCAGGATGAGTCCGGAGGCAGCGGCCTTTTCCGTGCCCATGCGGAAGATTTCCAGGCTGACGGCCTTGATCCGGTCATAGGCGGCCACACCGATCAGCGCCTTGGCGCCCGGCTCGTCAATCGGCATATCGTGCCCCTCGTCGGCCTTGGTCGTCGGGGTGAAAAGCGGCTCCGGCAACTTCGAGCTGTCTTCAAGGCCAACGGGCAGGTCGATCCCGAAGAGCTTGCCGGTCTGCTTGTAGTCTTTCCAGCCGCCCCCGGCCAGATACCCGCGCACCACGGCCTCGAGCTTCACCGGCTTAAGCTTTTTCACCAGCATGCTGTACGGGACCAGTTGCGGGAAGTCTTTCAGCGTCTCGCGCAGCACGTCGTCGTGGTCCTCGACCAAGTGGTTCGGGATGAGCCCCTCGGTCTGGCGAAACCACCACAAGCTGGCCTGGGTGAGCAGAATCCCCTTGCCGGGGATGCCGTCCGGCAGGACCACGTCAAAGGCCGACAAGCGGTCCGTGGCGATCAGGAGGAGAGTCTCCCCGAGGTCGTAAATCTCGCGCACCTTGCCCGAGCCGAGATGCCGGAAAGGCAGGCCGGAGACTTCACGCATGGCCTGCCTGGGCAGCGCCGCCTTGACTTCGTCGAACGTCATGATGCCCTTTTGCATAGGAGGCCGCCCCCTCGGGAGCAAACGCGGAATTAGCCCTTTGTTTATTTTTTTAATTTTCAGCAAAAAAGTGCTTGCACCTCCCTCGTTTCATCCTAACTTCAACCGCTTCCAACTGGCTAAGTCCCCATCGTCTAGTCAGGTCTAGGACACTGGATTTTCATTCCAGCGACCGGGGTTCGAATCCCCGTGGGGACGCCATTATTTATCGACCTTTCAAGGATATTTGCCATTTTGAATTGGCAAATCCAAGAAAGAGATGGCAAGTCGATTTAAGATTACACGATTCACGAACCCGAGCGGCGAAAAAGTCTGGCGATTATCCGGCACTTTGAACGGTAAACGCATTCGCCAGAACTTCAAAGATCGCAGTCATGCCGTCGCCGAAAGACAGAGGCTGGATGTACGTGCCCTAAACGAAGAACCCGAGGGCAAAACCATCTGGACAACGCTTAGCCAGAAAGAGAACCAGGACGCAATAGCCGCCCTGAGCCTATTGAAAAAGTCCGGGTCAAAACGCTCTCTGACCTTTGCCACGGATTACTTCCTCAAGCACTTCAAGGAAACCGCCATCATCAAGAAGGCGAATGAAGCGGCCTCAGAATATTACGACGAAAAGTCCAAAGAACGCAACCGGGGTGCGCTCTCTTTTGGCCAAGAACAGGCGATCCGCTTCGAGATGAACAAATTCTCCCGCTACTTCGAAGGGCGTCAGGTCAGCAGTATTGACTCCGCAGAACTGAAAACCTACTTGGAGACCACAACGGAAGGGAAAAGCAGTTCAGGTCCGTCACTCAAAACTTGGAACAATCGACGGGGCTACCTGAATACTTTTTTCGAATACTGCCTGAACCAAGGCTTTGCTGCGGATAATCCGATTGCCAAAGTTCAACAGTACAAGATTCAAAAGTCCCGTGGGACGGCAGAAACGCTGAGTGCCCAGGAGGCTGAAGCCCTGATGCACTGGCTGGAAGACTATCGAGGCGAGCAAAACAAAAACGGGCAGTGGTGGAACAAACCGGGCTGCATGGTCCCCTACTTTGCCCTGACGCTCTTCGCTGGCATTCGCCCGGACTGGCGTAATGGGGAAATCAGCAAGCTGGGATTGAAAGACATTCGTCAGGACACCGGCGTTATCCTGATTGAGCCAGAAGTCTCCAAAAACAATGAAAAGCGAACGATCAAACTCCAGCCCAATCTCCAACTGTGGCTGAAGAAATACCCGGTTTCTGAGTACCCCATCGTCAGGACCAAACGATTTGACGACATGTCAGCTCAAGTGCGGCAACGATTTTCTCTGACGCACGACGTCTTACGCCACACGTATATCTCGATGACAGTAGGGGCGTTTCGGTCAGTCGGAGACACGGCGCTTCAAGCTGGCAACTCGGAGTCCATTATTCGTAAGCATTATCTGGACCTGAAGTCCGAAGTGGAAGCGGACGCGTTCTGGCACATTATTCCCAAAGGGATGTCCCTGCCGCCTCGCATGAAAAAGCAGGACGGACGGTATATTGAGGAACATAAATGAAGATAAGTGAACAAATTCTCCGAACTTCTTTTTTGGGAGAATTTTTCCAAGAAAGGTCTTTACACAGTCGAGTGATTTTTCCATTTTTCGCCACTCGGATTTCGGAAATCCGATAAAGAACAATGAAAATCTCTATGCGCTTACCAAATACCCGTATCAACCAGGCTCAGCAACGCCTGGACGTGGGATTTCGTAAGCGATCGGGAGAAACGATGGATATCGACTCCCTCCGCGGTGACGCCAAGGGCGAGATCGCCAATGCGGAATACATAGACCAAGAACACTCCGTCAGGCTGGAGAGTTCTAGAAAAACAGGTCGTACTGTAAGAAACAGATGTACCCGTTTTTTATTCAGCGGCCCTTTTGCTGAAGGGAAGCATACTCAATCAAATAAGAGTAAATGCATAATGAAAATGCATCGACAAAACGATATGTCGATGCCCAGGGGCTTATCGACGCGCTATTTGACGAAGGCAGTAGACCTTCGGTGCGCTGGGTACGCCAAATGACAAGGTTACGCACGATACCCTACCTCAAAATTGGAGGTCTGGTTCGCTTCGATATCGAAGCCGTTCGGAGTGCGTTGGAGAACGAGTGCACCGTGCGCTCGAGATAACTAACCCCCAAACCTAAAATACTCCTCCTAGCGTTGGAACTCAATCCTTCGCCCGGGAGGAGTGTTTACCGCGTACCTCAGGTACAAAAACACAAAAATAGATTTAATCACATGCATAACCTTCTTACAATACTAGGAGAAAACACAGTCCTTCTCAAGCTCCCCTGTGGGGAGAAATATCCCTCTAACAAGAACTGGCAGAAAACCACCCTTGCCGAAATGACGCCCGACTATCTTGAAGAGCTCTCATCAGGTCGGTTCAACATTGGTGTTCTTCTCGGTAAACCCTCTTCTGGCCTATGCTCCATCGACATTGACCAGGACGAGGCGGTTGAACCATTCCTACAGTTGAACCCCACCCTTCAATCCTCACTGCGAACAAGAGGGGCACGAGGAGCGAACATCTGGGTCCGGATTGTCGGCGAGCACCCGAAACTCACCAAGCTCAAGAACAAGCAAGGAGCCCCCTGGGGAGAATTCCGTGCCGATGGAGGTCAAACCGTGATCTGGGGGAAGCATCCTTCTGGATGCAACTACTCAATTGCAGCCGAGCAGCCCATTGTGGAGATTCCCTTCGAGGAAATTAACTGGCCCACGGACCTTCAATGCCCCTGGAGGGATGTAGAAGCCCTGGACTCAGATGACACCCTGGAGGAGCTTTTCACCGAACAAGGCCCTCCATTTATCCATGGGGAGAAGGGCGGAGTCACCCTGAACCAGGGGTGCCTGGCAGCGCTTTTTAGCCGGGAGCACCTGATGATATATATCCCCGAAGAAGGTGAGTTCTATTGCTATAACGGTGAGAACGGCCTGTGGGAACACAAGCAACTCACGACAATCAAGGGAATGATCGATAAGCTGGTTCGACGCTTAATGATCGAGAACGAGCTCACCTGCTCTCTGGCCAAGATTACCGCCCCCTTTATTGAATCAGTCCTCACACTGTTTCGCCCCAAGGTCGAGAAGCCAGGTGCATTTACGCACCCGCAATCAATCATTCATGTCCACAATGGCGTCATTGACATATCTGGGGAGGAGTACCTGCTGAAGTCATTCAGCCCGGAATTCTATTCCCGCAACCAAATCCCCGTTGAATACGTGGAAGAAGCGACATGTCCACGCTTCGTCCATGAATTGCTGGAACCCTGCCTTGGCCCGGAGGATATTGATCTTATCCAACGAATCATGGGTAGTATTTTACTGCCCTATAACGCTGCCCAGGCAATCATCCTGATAACGGGTGCTGCCGGAAGCGGAAAGTCCACCTTTGTCGATCTGGCCGAAAAGCTTATCGGTAAGGATAATATTTACGAGCTTCGCACGAACAATCTCAATGGACGTTTCGAACTTCAGTTCTACGTGGGTAAACGGCTGCTCGCTGGCAAGGATGTCCCGGGACATTTCCTGCAGGAAAAGGGTGCCAGCATACTCAAGAAACTGTCTGGAGGTGACACGCTCTCGGCAGAGAAGAAGGGACTTAGCACGGTTATCACACTACAGGGAGATTTTCACATTATCATTACGTCTAATTCGGATTTGCACGTGATGGTCGATGGAGACAGCGAAGCCTGGCGCCGACGGTTGATCATCCTGGAATGGAGTAAACGGAATACAGGCAGACCAAATATTCCCAAATTCAGCGAACAACTCCTGCAAGAGGAAGGCTCCGGCATTCTAAACTGGATGCTGGAGGGGTTACATAAACACAGCAAGGAATTGTCTAGCCATGGAGGCTTTCTGCTAAATGACTCTCAGCGCCTCCGCATAGACACTTTGTTAAACGAGTCAGATTCCGTTCGGGCATTTGTCACCGAGAAACTGGTTCTCAGCCCGGGGGGCACGATAACTTCTCGGGACTTGTTCTACGCCTACGAGAACTATTGCGACGAGCAAGGATGGGAACCCTATGGCTACCATAAGGCCATAAGAAAATTCCCGGCCTTGATCCAAGAAAGATACGGTCTGCGCAGATCCCACGACATTCGTGTCGGTGACAAGGAGTTACGTGGTTATCGCGGCCTGGCCATTCAGGACTAAGTACTGCAATAACGATGGATAGAAAATCCAAAGCTCGTGCCTATCTGGAAACATGCCCCCCTGCCATTTCCGGGCAGGGGGGCCACAACCAGACCTTCAAGGTGGCCTGCGCCCTTGTCCAGAGATTCCTCCTGAGTCGTGAAGAAGCCCTGGAACAACTACGGATGTATAATCTCCGCTGCGAACCGCCATGGTCGGAAAAGGAACTGGCCCATAAGGTGGACGATGCCCTCAAAGCCCAGCCTCTTCGCCCATCTCGACATCGGTTGCCTCGAACCTTGCCAGAAATGATCCCCATCCGGCCCTACAAATATCCGCCCTCAATCGTCTTGAAGAAAATCGAGAGGACGCGTTCTACAGACACCTCTCCCATAGACAAAGAAGACTAAGACCCAAAGCAGTGCCTGCAGCGATGCCGTGCCAATTGGAAACAGCTAATCGGCGTCCGAAGCGTCCGACCATCATACCGTAAAAGCCCCCTGCTCATCCTGCCGTCACTGCTTTTTCCTTCCCCGGCAAAACGCCCCGTTTCCGGGTTATATATGATTGATAGCGGAAGGTCCGTTATCTGAGACCCGGGACGGATCGACCGCCGCCCGGGTCTTTTGTATCTGGACCGGTCGATAAACCAGGAAAGGAGGCGCTCCATGGCAATCGTGCTGGAGGCCAACTATTGCAAGAAGCTCGGTCTGCCGGGGTACTCGTCGCACCAGTACGGGGTGACGATCCGGGCGGAGCTGGGCGACATCAACCAGGTCCCGGAGGAGTCGGAGCGGGTCTACCGCCTGCTCCAAACTTCCGTGGACCGCGAACTCCAACAGACCGGCTGGCTGCCGCAAGGCAGGCAGCCGGAACCCGCACCCGGGCCTGCCCGGCGGTTGGACTCCATCCCCGCCGACGGGGTGGAGTCCAACGGAGCCGACACCTGGGCCTGCTCACCCAAGCAGCGTGAGCTGATCCTCAGGCTCGTAGAAGAACACGCCCTCGACAAACAGACCATCAACGAGTTGGCCCGGGAACGCTTCGGCAAGGGCGTGCGCTCCCTCAACAAGCTCGAAGCCTCCGGGCTGATCGACGAGTTGCTGGAACGCCACGGGGGCAAGGGCCAGGCCGCCCGCTCCCCACGCCGGGGCAGCACCCGCCGCACGGCTCCAGACGGGAGGGTGCCATGATCCGGCCCGCCGATCCCGACCACCGCCCCCCGGCGGATGTCGTGGCCTTCCCGCTGCGCTCCAGCGACGGGGCCTTGGCCCACGTCAGCCCCTCGGCCATCCGCGACTACCTGCAATGCTCCCTGCGCTTCTACTTCAAGCGCGTGCTGGGCCTGCCGGAGCCGGGCAGCGTGAGCCTGCACCTGGGCAAGGCCGTCCACGCGGGCATCCAGGCCTACTGGATCGCCCGCTGGCGCGGCGGGGATGCCTCGACCGATGTAGTTATAAACCACTACCAGACGGCCTTCGCCGCCCACGAACAGGAGGCCTCCGTCCCCTTCGCAGAGGGGGAACGGGAGACCACCCTGGCCAAGGGCGAGGCCCTCCTGCGGGCTTACTGCGAGAGCGAACACGCCCAGACCGGGGCCAAGCCCCTCGGGGTCGAGGTCAAGCTCCAGGACCACTTCCCGGAGTTGCCCTCGCCCCTGCTGGGCTACGTGGACCTGGTCCTGCCCGCCGCGGACGGCCCGGTGGTGTGCGACTTCAAGACGGTCGCCGCCACCCCCAACGTCGAGCTGGAGGCCTTCCTGCACGAAGGACAACTGTGCGCCTAACGGCCTTCGCCGCCCACGAGCAGGAGGCCTCCGTCTCCTTCGCCGAGGAGGAACGGGAAACCACCCTGGCCAAGGGCGAGTCCCTCCTGCGGGCTTACTGCGAGAGCGAACACGCCCAGAACGAAGCCAAGCCCATCGGGGTCGAGGTCAAGCTCCAGGACGACTTCCCGGAACTGCCCTCGCCCCTGCTGGGCTACGTGGACCTGGTCCTGCCCGCTGCGGACGGCCCGGTGGTGTGCGACTTCAAGACGGTCGCCGCCACCCCCAACGTCGAGCTGGAGGCCTTCCTGCACGAAGGACAACTGTGCGCCTACCAGTTGCTGATCGAGGAGGCCACCGGCCAGCCCGTCTCGGCCCGTGAACTGGTCTTCCTTGTCAAGACGAAGACACCCAAGGTCATCGTCCACCGCCTCCCGCCCGCCGACGAGGCGGCCCGGGAACGCTTCTGGAGCATGGCCCAGGCCATGGTGGACGGGGTCTATCACGAGCGCTGGCATCCGCAGCCGGGCATGCACTGCGGCTGGTGTCCGTATCGCGGACCCTGCGTCCGCTGGAGGGGAGGCAACGATGTGGCCTAACCTCATCCTCGCCCTGCTCACCGTGGGGGTGGCGGTCGCCTGCCAGGGCGGACCGCCACCCGCC